>CAYRIP010000035.1:0-8739 GCA_964424395.1 uncultured archaeon
CAGGAAAATATGAGGCTGCGGAGGAAAAAGCCAAAGCCGCTCAAAAGATCGCTGACAGCGGTTTCGGCGCGGAGAGGGAAAATCTTCGGACAAGAACCCTTGAGGCTCTCAGGGCGAATCCTTCTGTGGATGCCTTGAATACCGCGGTTTGTGATTATTCTAATGGAATGAAAGAGCTGGCTGAAAAATACAATCAGGATTTCACCACAGAACAGCTGCAAGCCGATGTCAGCGCTTTCGGTTTGATGGCCAGGGATGATTCCCTCGGCATTGCGCTCCCGCTCGCACAAAAGAGGATTGATAGTGTAGACGGCGATTTCACCGAATATGTGGATAAGAGCGCAAAGAGCATCGCCCTGAGTATAAACCCGGACGACACCGCGACCGATAAGTATCAGGCAATCATGCAGACATACAGGGAGATCGAGGGCGTGGCCGGTAACTATTCAAATGAGGGTGTCGAGGTGCCCACATTCAAGGATTTCCTAGGAAAGGTTTCCTTCTGGTATGATCACGAGGCCCAGATGAGGCGTTGGGCCAGGAGCGGGGATCTGCCCACCCAGGAGGCGGTCAGGCAGTTCCTTGATGCGGAGTCTACAGGCGACAGGCAATATGTTGAGACCACTGAGGAGATGAGGGACGTCTTCCTCAAGGCTTACAAAGACAATCTTAGGAACAACGTGTTCAGGCAGACAAGAGAGCTGATGGATGAGACGGACGCTGCCAGGAATCGATCCATGGAAGCATTTGGCGGCGCGTTGGATGCCGCCGAGAAGACTTCCACAGGCATTTTAACCGGCAGCGGCACAAACTAGCTTGGAGGTGAAACTTGCCAATGGCTTTCCAAAGGGCAGCTCGGGGCAAGGCGTTTTTTTCTCCTTATCGGAGAGGTGATTTGATATGGTTACTGAAAGACAGTTAGGAATAGGATTGGCATTGATTTATCTCGGGGCCAAAGGGCACCAGATATACAACAGGGTGGTTCATGGACCTGACAGGCGCCAGGAATATGTGCAGATGCAGGAAGATATGAAGTACCTGACTGGTGAATACAACGAAGCGGCCCGCTTCCGGGATTTTGTCACGAACAAGGCACGTGCGGCAGCCACGGACAAGGCGCTTTCAGTTCCCCACGTGCCGCTCGATGTCTGCGGAACGCCAAGGCCGGAGAGGGATGTCCAGCTGGGCTTTGGTGATTTCTTTTACGATGGCGAGACAATCAATTTTCAGGCCGAAGATGGCGGCGTGAAGTATGACATAACGTTGATCAACAACGGTGACCTGAGTCAGGAAGATTTCATAGATTCGTGGCTCGCTCTTCTTGGAGGGGGTTATGAATTCGGCATCAGGCATGGCGCCAAATATCACAGGCGCACTGACGAAGAGCAGGCAAACGGTTCGATGCCGTATCCCGTGTGCATCAGAACCGAAAAGGACGAGCACGGCGTGGCGCAGAACATGAAGATCTTCATAGACGATCCGCGCTGGGTGTACTTCGTTCCGATCCTGCCAGGGGACAGGCACTTCCCAGAGACCCCTTTCCAGTACGGGCTCGATGTCGCAGAAAGGCTTCAGAAAGAGGGACCAACGGATAAGAACAAGGCCCTCGCGGATGATTTCATCAGAAGGTATTCGTGCAGGATGACCGACAGGGATGTCCGGAACCTTCAGGACATCATGGCGGTGACCGGAAATATCAGAGCGGATATGCAGGATACCATGGCAGAGGCCTACAGGCAGAGGCTTGAGGATTCTGAAAAGATACTGGTGCCCGGCAGCGATTGACAATGCGATTCTCTAAATATGCCGCCGATCAGGCATCAGTGCAGAACGTATTGTAATCCGAGGATATCTTGAAGATGTTGAATTTCCTTACGCATTCGGAATCTGCCATGCTGTCATCGCAGCATATGTCCCCAAGATGGGTGAGGTCTTTCACGGGCCTGCATTCAATACCAGTGACGCAGTCTTCATCGAACCTGCAGCCGCCCTGGCCCTCGTCACATTTCTCGCCGGTCCCGTACTCGAAATCACCGGCCTTCCAGATGCCATCATGCATATTCATGCAGCAGTGGCTGAATGCGAAGTCTGTCGTGGTGCCGAGGCCATCGCCGCAGACGTCGCTGAAAGCGAAGAGGGTATCCTTAGTCTCCCATTTGGTGAACCTGTATGTCGCATGCGCCCTCACGTAATACGTGACGCTTGGGTCGTTTGGGTTCGGCGTCTCGGGGAAGGTGCAGAAGATCGCCCTGGCGGGGTACTCCCCGAAATTACGCCATACATACGGTGGCCCGGCTGTCGTTTCCTTCGGGTTGCACGTGGGTGTCATGATGGTGCTGCCCGACTTCATAAGCTCATCTGGGAACTCGAATTCCACCTTGACGGTATCCCACACGATAGACGACTGCTTGCCCTCAGCTGAAGTCAGGTTGAATCCGATGTAGTAGCGCCTGTTCTTGCCCCCGATGAGAGGCTGGTCGAAGGAGCCTATAGAGAGCTTGACCGGGGATGTCGAAATGTGGGATGGTACCTTCACCAATGAGAAGGTGCCCTTCTGAGACCTCTCCCTCCACTCCTGCTCGCTGATTATCGTAAGGGGCATCCACGAGGTGACCTCGTACTCGTACTCGACGCTGACGTTCACCCTGATGTACTTGTCCCTGTCCGTCAGCCTGAGGCCGCCGCTTTTCCTCAGCGTATCGCAGTCGGTGTCCACCGTGAAGAACATCGGGATGATATATTCCTTTTCGATCTCATTGACCTCGAAGACGCCTTTGTCGGGACCTATCGTTATAGCATCCTTAAGGTCGTCTGGGACGCTGATCTGGACCTTCACATTCTTGCCGATTTCCGGGCCCACGTTCTTGACGTTGAATGTCATCATCGCGGTAGTCCCGGGGTATATCGGGGGGACGCTCAGGCTTTCGATCTCGACGCCGAAGGAGCCTGTCGGCCCGTGCGGATTCGGTTCATAGTGTCCATCCATGATATTCTTCGCGAAACCCATCGGATTTGTGAATAGTGACCATGTCTGCCCGAACGTATCGCCCAGCTGGCTGAATAGGTCTCCCATTGGGGCGGTGACGGTGCCGAATGCATTGTGTACAGTCGGCCACCACTCTCCGAAGAAGCCATAGCCGACTATCTGCTCTCCTGCTCCGCCCGCATAGAACACGAAGACGAGTATCAGAATCAATATCCCGGTGTAAGGCCTGGTCTGGGCAGGTGAGAACACCCCTCCTATGAGCGCGACTATCCAGAAAGGCAGGAAGATGCTGCCGGCGACTGTCGCAATATCGAGATTCATGCCCCCACCCCCGAGCACAGTGTATAAACCTATGCCCATGAGTATGATGAAGAGGATCTTGTCGAACATCTCGTAGTTGGCCGATATCCCGCTTCCCATGTGCCCGATGGCTCGTGCAAGGTTCTCCTTCTCGGTCGCTATCGGAAGGATCAGGAAGAAAGCGAGGGACAGCAAGCCGAGCTCAGCGGACTCGAATACCGAATAGAAAATGTAGAATATCAGGAACGCCACCGGAATCCTTATCAGTCCCTCGACGAACTTGTATGGCTCGTCTGTGCTGAACTCTGCGGGCAGGCTGAAGTATGCCATGAATGCGAATATCATCAGAAGGATGCCCCTGAAAGGCACATCCAGCGTGAAGAATCCCCAACCGAAGAAGAACAGCATCGCAATCTTAAGCAGAGATTTCGTCACTGCTATTCCTGTCGAGTACCTGTTATTGAAGTCCTTTCCCCTCGCTCCAAGGCTTCCGAAGAAGTACTGTTCGGGATCCTTGATTATCTTCAAAGGCTTGGGGTTTGGCAGAATGTTCCTCGCTGCCCAGCATGCGAATGCCACAAGGAACGGCCAGCCTAGAATCGCTCCTGCAACTATCCCCACAAGGGCAATGACGAGGCTGAAGCCCGATTTCTCGGTTCCCTTATAGAGATCGGAAAGCATCTTATTGCCCCTTCCCTGCTTGCTTTCGTACAGATCCTTGGAGTCCTTGGTCGCCCTCGCTTCCTCCGATAAGAATTCTTCACTTTTCTTGCCAAGACTTTGCTTGAAAGCATTCTGCTCTTCTTCTGAGAAATTCTTCCAAGCATCGGCAGTGAAGCCATGAGCTTGCAACATCCTCCTGACCGCGATAGGGTTCATCCCCATCTTCTTGAAGTAGTCATCATATGAACCATCGGCGAAGCGGGAATCCGTGAATCCGAATTTCTTGATGTTGTCCTCCATCCTTTCCATTTCCCTCTTGACTGCCCACTCCTCCCTCGTCTTTGCGCCCTTTTTCTTATAACCGAGGTTGAATTTCAGAATATCGAGGTCCTGATCCTTCTTTTTCTTTCGAAGCTCCAGCCAATGGTGGTAGTCACGCTCCGTGAGGTCGAGGAACCATGGCTGCTTGCCAGGCTCTCCACGGCACTCCTCGTAAGTGCAACGAAGTCTGTATATCTTTCCGCCCTGTGGGGCCTCGAACTTCTCGACATTTATCGGCGTTTTCCTCCCATCTTCAAGACAGGATGGGCAGAACTCCATGACCTGGCCGAGGTCAAGCGTGGGGTTAACCGGTATCATGCCTTCATTGGTCAGAACAAATCTCCCGCCGCAGTGGTCGCAGATGAAATGATTGCCATCCCCTATCCTCCTGAGGGTGCGCATCTCCCTGCCGAAAGTCCTGCCGCACGATGGGCAGAGTCCCACCCCCCCTGTTGGCGTTGTTCCAGAAGGCGGTATCTCGGGTTGAGGCGTTTCTGGATATGGCGCTAGTGCATTTACGTCCGATTCAGCAGGTTCATTTCTTCTCCTGACAACAATAGCATTTTGAGCCGGGGCTTCCTGTGTAGTGGTCTCTGGAGGTTCCGTCTTACGAGAACGGACTTTTCCTGCTGGTGAAGGAGCCAACCTCTCAATTTTATTTATTGGAACAGCAAGCTTTTCTCTCCCCCCTTTCTTCCATGCGCCCTTCTTGCTTGTGTATAATTGCTTTGCGATTCTTGATCCCGATAGAACTTCCCCACCTGAAAACGTCTTTCCATATTTTTTCACAGTTGCAGGAGAACCAATGGCCTTGGTGATGGCAAGAAATATGGCATCATTTAGTTCTTCATAATAACCCCAATTCTTCATCCTGTCTTCTATCTGATCATAAATTTCCCATTGCCTGGTTCTGGCTTCAGGATCACCCCGCTTTGCCCTATCCGATAGTTCCAGCCACTTCTTTCTTCCCCTTTTGCCTCCTCCCAACACAGCATCCCTAGCGACCTGCACGGCATCGATATCCCTTTTAACGGCCCTTTTCCCAGTCTTGTCCCCTTCCCCATCCTCGTATTTCCATCCAACCTTCTTCCTTCCCATGCTGTATTTCGGATAATCGGCCATTTACTTCCCTTCTCCTGTACCCATTTTAGCAGCCTCTTCCTGGTTGATTGGATAATAAATGCTAAAAAAGACCTTCGTAATCCATGAATTGTTACCTAAGCAACGGACAGGGATTGCCCAAACCATCGAAATCATCGTTGACGCATATGAATTTCCTGAAAGCCATGAGACCCCCCACACCATCCCGTCTCCTTCTTCCTTTTCTAGCGCTTTCATAGACCGCAAGAGGCTTCCTCAATTAAGGGCACCCCATACGGCCATCATGCACATACTCTTACATCTATCCCCTATGAATTAATTGGACAACAACGTATATATTCATTTTTCGCCGGTATGCGCCAAGAAAACGTTAAAATAGTCTAAGCGAGCTCGACGCTGACGTCACCGACGTCGAAGGTCCCGGTGCCGCTTATCTGCAGCCAGTTGGTGCCCCTCTCAAGGATGTCCTCGTCGAATGGGACGCTGTTCCACCCTTCTGTCGCATAGACTGATCCTGCGCTCTTCTCGTTGATCTTCACGAGCAGGTCTCCGGTCCTCTCTATGTCTTCCACGTACATCCTCACGACACCGCCCTTGGCCTTTAGCGACTCAAGCTGGGGCTCCGTTAAGTCGAACTTCTCCTTCATGACCCGCTGGTCCTTGGAGACGTATGTCTTCATCATGACGTCCTGCAGCTCATACGAGCCGTTTACCGCCATGAATGCGAGCCTGTTCGACCCGGGGATGATGGATGCAGACATCATGTCGGTGTCCGTGAACTCGATGCTCTGCTGCCTCTCAGGGATTCCGCTGAATATCTCCTCTCCGTTGACCTTGACTATCAGTGTTCCCCGTTTGCTTGATGTGAACCAGCTGAGGTCGAACCTGTCAAGCGACTCCAGCTCGTCCTGTGACACAGCGAAGCTTACGAACTTGGCCGGCCCGTACTCGGCGCTCACGTCGAAGTCCTTGAGATTGTATACGGTCGCGGCCCAGAACAGCATGCCCGGACCCTGTGCGTATATCTTCAGCGTATTCTCCTTCTTTATATTGTTGGAATAAAGGGTCACGGTCTGATCGCCGCTTCCGGCCTTGTTGTCGTAAACGACGGCGCCGTTCCATGTAATCACGAGGTTACCGTACTGGTTGGAATCCTCTATCGTGAAAGTTATCTCCCCGCCCTTGAGCCATTCCACGATGTGCTCGGGGACGTTGACTGTGTACTCCTCGCTGGCCGAGCCGAAGAGACCGGCCGTTATCTCCATCATGGGAACGGATTTGATGCTCTCCTTCTGCGGCAGGCCCACCCCGAAGGAACCGTAGTCCTGGGACCTGGACACGTAGTTATCGGAATAACCAATGGTCCCGGCGCTGAACTCGTGTATCACCCTTACGTCGGCCGGCATACCTTCAGGATAGTATGGGAAGTATGCGGACACCGCTAAGAGGACGATGAGAATAATGGCTATGATGATCAGAGAGCCGATGAATGTGTCCATATATAATTATTCCGCACCAAATCTATTAAAATTGATGCCTAGCGCAGCATATAGGTGAGAACGCATGCAGACGCTCAAAAAAGACCTCAAGCACGGCACGGTTTCTGTCAGAATCGAGAATATGGACGACCTGTGGCATCTCGAGCATGTCGTGCAGCCGGGGGACCTGATCAGGTCAAGGACCATGAGGAAGGTGAGCGTCAAGCAGGGCGGCGAGCACAAGCTTGGCAGCAAGAAGCCGATGACACTTACGATAAGGCTTGAGAAGGCCGGATTCGAGCCATCCGGGGACTCTCTGAGGCTTGCTGGGAAGATAACGGACGGGCCGCCGGACACACCCTTAAGCTCCTACCATACCATACAGGTGACGCCCGGCACTACCCTGGCCATACAGAAGGGCAAATGGAGCGGATACCAGCTCAAGAGGCTGGAAGAGGCCAGGACGAGGCACCCGAGGCTTCTCATCTGCGTCCTCGACAGGGACGGGGCGGACTTCGCCGTGCTTTTGGATAGGGGCATCGAGCAGCTTGCCAGCATCCCCTGCGAGGACCCCGAGAACAGGGAGAGGTATCATGCAGGCGTCCTGAAGTTCATAAAGGCACAGGAGGGCTGGGAAAGGGTGGTTATAGCGGGCCCGGGGTTCGAGGCGGAGAACCTTTTTAGGCATATCAAGGCCAAATCGCCTGAGACCGCCTCCAAGGCCTTCATGGAGCATTGCTCGCATTGCGGCCATTCGGGCATCACGGAGGTCCTGAAGCGCTCTGGCGAGCATATCCTGCGAGAGACGCGCATCGGGCAGGAGAGCTCGCTGGTGGATGAGCTATTGGCGAGGATAAAGTCTGACGGCCTTGTGACATATGGAAAAGCCCATGTGGAGAAGGCGGTCGGCCTCGGAGCTGTCGAGACCATGCTGATATCGAGGGAGAACGTGCCGGAGATGGAGTCCCTGATGGAGGCCTGCGAGAGGAACGGCGGCCAGGTCAGGCTCATAACATCGGACCACCAGCTCGGTGAGCAGTTCCTCCACCTTGGCGGCATCGCTGCGATGCTGAGATTCAGGATAGACAGCCAGATGTGAAGAAATAAGAGGCGATCAGATCCCGAGGCTTTCCCATCCGCCCTCGCCCTCGACCCTCATCCTCTTGTAGATGAAGAGTATCAGCACGCCGATGATGACTATTACCACGGCCGTGACTATCCATATCATGTAGTTCGGTGCGGGTGTCACCGTCGTCGTACCCGTCCGGCCGTTGCTCCCTGCGACGGCCCCCGTCACGGACCGAAGCTCCTCCCAGTCCTCGAGGTTCGCACCGCCGCTGGCCTCGTAATCCGCTATGAACTCGTCCTGGTTGAGCTTATCTGCATCAGCCACCATCTCGTCGACGGTCAGCCACGCATCAGCTGACCTCTTCTTGCCATCCGCTCCGGTGACCGTGGCGCTTATCTTGTAGGTCCTCTTGTCGTTCGTGGTAGGCCTTACCGTGAAAGGTATGCTCCTGCTCTCCTTCTTCGCAAGGGATGTCGAATATGGTGAGAAGTCCGATTCGAGACCCTCCTCAAGGGTAACGATCGCCGAGAGCTCCTGCATATCACCATAGTTCTCGAACTTCAAGACGAACATCGTGTTCTGCTGGCCGATTATGCTCTTGCTCTCCGGCGTCAGCCACGCGAAGAACCCCGCCTGCGGGGTCTCCTCGGTGGGCTTTACATGGACCATGCCCTTGACGGTCTTCTCGCAGTCGCCGATGCTGCAGCTTGGCGCCTTGATAATGACGCTGAATTCATAGTCCCCCGGAGTCGTGGGTGCGATCACCTTCAGCTGCACCTCCTGCTGGCTGGTGCCGGTCACGACGGTCGTCTTTATCGCCT
>CAYRIP010000036.1:0-8653 GCA_964424395.1 uncultured archaeon
TCCCGGACCCTGCCGGATTCGTGACCACCCTTGGGAGCACCATGCCTTACCCGCTGATGCTTTTCTTCAACTTCTTCATCATATCCCTGTTCTACCTCATAGGCTACGCGATATTCCTGGGACTGAGGTCCCCCAAGATATACGCAACGTTCACGAAGAACCTGAAGCGAAGCAGGATGTCGATAGGCTTTGTGTTCTTCGGTCTCATGGCGGTCTCCATCGCTTTCACCCTGTATTTCGGCTGGCTCATCGGCCTGCCTTACACCAGCTTCACGAACATACTGCTCATGCCGGTGCTTGCTGTGATGATACTGTTCTTCTATCATTACGCGAGGGCTGTCGAGGGAGACCTGTTCAAGAGGAAGATCAAGGCCAGCCAGCTGAGGGTCGGTGACGTTCTGGTCTCGGACAGGTGGAGGGGGCTCACCGAGAGGGAGGTAAAGAGCCTCAAGAAGAAGGGCAAGGACATCTGGATAAAGGAAGGCGTCAGGTTCGCCCCGGTGTTCGTGATATGCATGCTTATCACCCTATTCTACGGAAGCCTCTGGGCGCTTCTCTTCCCTGCCATCTGAGGCACGTGATCCCGTTGAAAGCCAATGAAGACACTTCCATGGCAAGATTCCTGTCAAAACCACGAACCGAGAAAAAAGATATAGAAAAGAATAAAAAAAGAAAAGAAGCCTTGCGCAAAATAGCGCGATTAGAACTTCTTTACTCTATCAACGCCGACTTTCCTGACGACTGGCTTCTTCACTTTCGCAGGAAGCCATGATGGCCTGTTTGACGGAGCGCTGATCACCTTGACGGAACCCTTGAACTTGTGGATGGAGTATGTACCGTCCTTGTTTCTCCTGCCTCTCTCTCTCAGCTTAATGTCTCCGAAGCCCCTGGCCGCAGCCTTCAAAGCTGCCTGTCGTGGCGATTTCCCGGTGAATACGTGCTTCTTTGAGCCGACTTTCATCTCGTAGTATTTTTTTGCTGTCATGTTTTTACCTCCCGATAGAATTTTCAATTTATCTATGGTCCCATGCTTTATAAATGTATCGCTTGGTGTTTGTTTCGTATCGGTGAGTAACAACAAATTATCACAAAAGCAGATGCATGAGCTTATATTCTAATATAAAACGCTATCAATCGAGGCCTTTGTACCATTCGACCATCCTCTTGGCCTCGCGCTTGAAGCTGGCCCTCGGCCTGAATCCGAGCTCGCGCCTGGCCTTCTCCGTGTCGTAGTGGCGGTTCATGGTCAGGACGTCAAGGTATGTCTTCATGCCGGTTATCCTCGCCAGCAGGCTGACAGCGAACATGGGAAGCTTCCTTGGCTTCTTCCCGAGCATTTTGACTATGGTCTCCGCGAACTCCATGAAGGGCATCGGCTCCCTGTCGGCGATGTTGTAGCAGCCCTCGCCCTTCTCCACGGCAAGCTCGAGCGCCCGCACGAAGTCCGAGACGTGGACGACATGCGTCTTGTTCCCCGTCCTCGGTATGGGAAACCCCCCATCCAGGAGGCGCAGGTTCTTCAGCCAGCTGGGGCTGCCCTTCCCGTAGGCGGGCGCCACCCTGAGTATCGCATGCTCGATCCCTGAGTTCCTTACGACGTTTTCGGCCACGGCCTTTGACAGGCCGTAGTTCGTCGCCGGCGCGAACGGGTAGCTCTCGTCGGCGATGCCCTTTATCTCCCCGTAGACGGACACGGAGCTCGTGAAAACGAACCTCTTCACCTTCCTGCACCGGCTGATAATATTCTTCGTGCCGGCTGCGTTGATTCTGTAGAGGGCAGACTTGGGCTTGGTGTATGAGACGAGCCCGGCGAGATGAACGACGGTGTCGACGCCCTTGAGCGCGCCGCGCAGGGTGTCGGGCAGCGTTATGTCCCCCCGGAATATCTCGGCCTTCTTGCCTAGGTTGCCCACGTCTTCCTGCGGCAGGCACAGCAGCCTGACGTCATGGCCCTTCCTTATCATCCTGTCCGTGAGGCTTCTACCGACGAACCCGGTCCCTCCGGTAATAAGCAGCATAGATTATTATTCCCCGGCGGCACTTTTAAAAACTTGATACCAAATCTAATAGAATGGACGGAAAGGTGGGCAGGGTCGTAAGGAAGATAATCCCCAGGAAGAGGTTCAAGGTCAAGATCGGCAAGACGGAGAAGCGAATAAACAGCATCATCTCCTCGGGGAGCGGGGTCTTCATGGGGCTCATCGATCCCGACAAGCAGAAGCCCAAGGACGCCCTGAACCTGGCGAAGGCCATGTACGAGGGAGGGGCCGACGTGATCATGCTCGGAGGCTCGATAGGCGCCCAGGGAGCGGCGCTCGAGGAGATGGCAAGGATGATCAAGGAGAGCGTGGACATCCCCCTGCATCTCTTTCCGGGAAACGTAAGCAACATCACCAAGTATGCGGATTCCATGTACTTCATGAGCCTTCTGAACTCCAAGAACCCGTACTGGATATCCGGGGCCCAGTCCCTGGGAGCGCCCATGGTGAGGAAGTACAGGATAGAGGCAATCCCGACCGCATATCTCGTCTTCGAGCCGGGGCAGACAGTCGGATACGTCGGCGAGGCCAAGCTCCTTCCGAGGGATAAGCCCGACATGCCCGCCGCCTACGCCATGGCGGCCCAGTACATGGGGATGAGGTTCGTCATCCTCGAGTCAGGATCGGGAGCCCCTTCGCCAGTGCCCACACAGCTGGTGTCCGCGATAAGGCATACGTGCGACTTAAACATCGTGATCGCAGGGGGAGTGAAGACGCCCGAGCAGGCAAGGGAGCTGATCATGGCGGGGGCGAACTGCATCCACATCGGGACGAAGATAGAGGATGACAGCAACCCCCTTGAGAAGGTCAGGAAGTTCGCGAAGGCCATCCACATGAAAGCCGACGCGAAATAGTATCGAAGCATAGGCTGATTCTTATGAGATTGAGAAGGCTGGTGAAAAGGGAGAGGGATACGCAGTTCTTCCTCTACGCCGGAAAGGGCGGGGTCGGCAAGACATCCATGGCCGCGGCCGCTGCCGTGCGCCTCTCCGGCAAGGGGTCCAAGGTCCTCATCATCTCGACCGACCCGGCGCATTCGCTGTCAGATTCCTTTGAGACCCACATAGGTGGGAAGGAGAAGCAGGTGAGCAAGAACCTCTTCGCGGTCGAGATCGACCCGAAGCTCGCAATGCAGGAATACAAGGAGAAGCTGATGCCCAAGATCGAGGGCATGGACGCCCTGAAGGGTCTTGGGCTGGGAGACACGTTCGACATGATGGGCATGACACCCGGCATAGACGAGATCGCCGCCATCGACAAGTTCCTCCATTACATGCAGTCCGCGGATTATGACGCCGTGATCTTCGATACCGCCCCGACGGGACACACGCTCCGCTTCCTCTCGCTTCCTGACGTCTTGGATTCATGGGTAGGGAAGATGATAATGCTTCGTATGAGGTTTGCCGGGGTCACCAACCTGGTGAAGAAGATACTCCCCTTCGCGAAGGAGGACGAGAATGCCGATACCGGCCTCGATAAGCTCAATGAGATGAAGGCAAGGGTGGGCGAGGCGAAGAAGATACTGACGGACCCGAAGAAGACGCATTACAACATAGTGATGATCCCGGAGGAGATGAGCATACTGGAATCCGAGAGGTCCCTTGCGGTCCTGCAGGAGTACGGGATCCCCGTTGACAGCGTCATAGTGAACCAGATCATACCGGTGAACCCAAAGTGCAAGTTCTGCTCCGAGAAGAGGAAGCAGCAGCTGGAGAGGCTGAAAAGCATCCGAGAGAGGTTCAAGCGGTTCCCCATCAGGGAGGTTCCCCTGTTCAAGGAGGAAGTGAAGGGCAGGCGGATCCTCGAAGAGGTCGGCAAAGAGATCTTCTGAACGGCTGATTCACCTTCCAGGCACATACGGCAGAATGCCCTGATTGTTGTAGATGCTTCAGAAAAGACAGAAAAGATAAATACCGGCGAGCCACATAATATACCATATGCAGGTGGAGATTACTTTATATACCAGTTCTCACCAAGACATAACTTCACACGAATTGCACAAGCACCACATCACCGGATGCGAGGAATAGCTCCTAGGGCTTAGCTTCGTCCCAGTTCCCCTGACGCCAATATCGGGCTGGAGGACGGAAGCCAAAGACAATATCCTCTTACGGAAGGTTAGGATTCGCCCCTTGCATCCAGAGTGATTTTTTTGTACTCGTATTTGTTTGGGTCATCTTTTTCAGAAAAGAATCATCCCCAACATCAGAAGCAGATCCAGTCCGAATCGCTTCTTGGGGATGTGTAGATGCCTGTGCCTGCGTGTGTCCCTACGTTCATGTCTAGGCACCTGGCTTTCTGTTTCATAGTCTACAGTTAATAGTTGTGCAATAGGTATATAAATGTTTGCCTCTTCATATCGATTATGGGTATAAATCTCTTTCTTCTTTTATGAAAAAATTGCCAATATAATCTGGAAAGATAT
The DNA here is from genome assembly GCA_964424395.1 of uncultured archaeon. Lineage (GTDB taxonomy): Archaea > Aenigmatarchaeota > Aenigmatarchaeia > QMZP01 > JAFGSV01 > JAFGSV01. Next base: position 4,465 of record CAYRIP010000036.1, read on the forward strand.
TCCATTTGGGATTTTCTTTCCATTTAAAAATCAAAGTCAGATGAATATTCAGGTATCGGTCCCATGCGGAAATCGGTGGGATTTTCTGGCGATTTTTAATACAAGGCACCATCTAATATACATGCCTGTTAAAGCGGTCCTCTTCGATCTTGACAACACGCTCATAGATTTCCTCAAGATGAAGAAGATGAGCGTGGAGGCCGCGATATCTGCCATGATTGACGCGGGCCTTCCCATGAAGAAGGACAAGGCGATGAAGGAGCTATGGGACCTCTATGACGACTATGGCATAGAGTACCACAAGATATTCCAGAAGTTCCTCGAGAAGGCCACCGGTACCATAGACTGGAAGGTCCTGGCTAGCGGCGTCGTGGCTTACAGGAACGTGAAGGCGGGCTTCCTTGAGCCATACCCGCACGTGATACCGACCCTTCTGAAGCTGAAGGGGATGGGATTCAAGCTGGGTGTCGTCAGCGATGCGCCCAGGATGAAGGCCTGGCTGAGGCTTGCCTCGATGAAGATTGCTGATTTCTTCGATGTCGTCGTAACCATCAACGACGCCGACGGGCACGCCAAGCCGCATCCAAAGCCTTACAAGGTCGCCCTGAATAAGCTCGGCCTGGAACCCGAAGAGGTCGTTTTCGTGGGTGACAATCCTAACAGGGACATAAAGGGCGCCAAGAAGCTCGGAATAAAGACGGTCCTTGCGAAATACGGCGAGTGGACTAAGGCCAGGGACAGAAAGCTCAAGCCCGATTACGAGATAAACGATGTAAAAGAGCTGTTGGAAGTGCTTGACAAGTTTTAAAGATCGATAGGATAATTGTTAGGTGCAGTTATCTGCAGGGGAGTTGACCATGGGCACGGAAACTATTGAATCTGACAGGTATTTGCCAGCCGAGGCTCTGATCAACCAGCGCAGATATGACGAAGCTATGAGAGTTTACATGGGAGATACATCTGATTTTATGAAATCAGCTTGCGCGTTCTGTGACGAAGCGGAACAACGTGGCGGAATCAGCGGCGATGCGGAAGACGGTTTCCGGTCATGGTTATTGCAAAGGGGAACAGATGTCACGGTTGAAAGGATAGAACAGATCCGTCAACGCCTGAAAGCGTGACTCGGTGTGCCCGATGAACCTTGATCATCTGCAGCCTCGTGGCTTTTTAAGATGGGCGTTTCATTATTTCTATGGAACTGGGCTGGCTTCTTTATGCTTCGTTGGCGATACTCCTTCTGGCAGTTTTCCTGCTCGCCAGGGCTTATCTTGGAATCAGGAGGAAGCTCTTGGATGCCCTTTCAAGGAAGCAGAGCCTGAGCACGAAGTACGGCAGGATGACGGAGCAGTTCATCCCCCTCCTCGACCTGTACCCTTATGACGAGCACAGGTTCAGGTTCCTAGGAAATCCCATAGACGGTGTCCAGTTCAATGATGACGGGATCGTCTTCGTGGAGTTCAAGACCGCCGGCAGCAGGCTTTCCCCCGACCAGAGGAGAATCAAAGAATTGGTCAACGGGAAGCGGGTCAGCTTTCATGAGATAAGGGTCCCGGAGCCCGGCTAATCTACGGTTATGCCGCTGTCGTCCGCTTCGCTTTCGCCCTGGTTGATCTTCTGGAGCTCAAGGCCTATCTGGTTCATGTGATCGCCGATCTTCTCGATCTCAGCCACGAGCTTGTCCTTGATGCTATCGACTTCCTTTTTCCTTTCATCGATTATTGCAATTGTCTCGGGCAGCGTCTTGTTGGCCATTATCCCGGCGCCGACCTCGACGAGGTACTTGTTGTTGTCCATCAGCTTGCCGTGGCCGTAGCAGCCGCCGCCGATATGGAAGAGCGTGTCGGAGTCCTGCTTGATGCCTTTCATCTCCTTGAGAGCGTTAGTTGTAACCTCAAGCTCCCCGAGCCTCGTCTCGAGGGCCGTGGCCTGCCTTGTGAATTCCTCTAACTGGTTCTGCAGGATCTGGTAGATCAGGACCTTCTCCTGGATTTCCTTTTGCTTCTTATCAACCATTCATATCACCGGTCCCTCACAAACAACCTAAGGGACAATATGGCATATTAAGGGTTGGGTATTTATATTTGGATTGCATACGGGGAAATATACCCACACCTTCCCACTTCCTGGTTCATTGTATAAAAAACTTTCTGTCATATTCTAATATTGATAGATCATAATCCCCAGGTCCATCGAGCTGGTCATGGGGGAGCAATGAATCAGGTGTTTTAATGCTACCACGGATCGATTCGGGTTATGTGAAGGCAGTTGCCGCGCACTGCGGAGCGGACCCTGACGTAGTAGCACAGATATTGCAGCATTCATACAGAAGGAGAAGTCTCTATCACGGTGTCAGCATGAGCAGTGTGATGGATGATGTAAGAGATGATGGCCTGTATCCAAGAAAGGTTGAGGGTGATGGTCCAAAAGAGACGGTTTGGACTTTCGGCAGGTGCCTGTTTTCCAGGGATGGGATTTCGCCTGACGCTACGGAGTACAGCACCCTTTTCCATCATGCCCACAACAAGGATGGAATATCCATCGTCGTTTCAAACCCTGATGAGATGGGATATTATGACATTCATCCCATGGAATTAACGCCTTCCGATGCCCGAATCGGGCAAGGTGACGGGATATTCGTCGTAAGGGAATACCTCGATTGCGATTATTACGCCTTGCTGCACGTTGGCCTGCCGGAAACCAAAAGCGTTGGCGATCCTGTGTGGTCGCGGAGGGTCGGCATGGCTGGAGAGAAGATGATGATGGAACTGTTAGCGGATTTCCTACGGAGCGGTGTAAGTATAGATGGATACAGAAAAGAAGTAGAGATTGATACAGTCCATTGATAATTCCTGTTAATTCTGATCATGGAAGACGTCTACAGCATCTTCAGGTCTCCAGTGACCTTGTCTATCTCGTCCTCCTTCCACGGACCTATCCCGATGGCAGTCACCGTGCCGGGCTTCACCTCGGTCCTGCCGGCGTCCTTGATGAGCGCGTACGGAAGGTCCGCCTTCTTTGCCCTCTTCTGTATCTCTATCACGCTTCTTAGGCTCTCTGCCTTGAGGATGACCTTCTTTGATCCCCAAGCCTCCCATTCCAGCTGGCCCTCGAAAGGCGTTGCCTTGTACGCCTCGAGAGAAGCGTGCGCCGCCTGGGCGGCGATCTTGCCCTGGCTCATCTTGAGATCCTTTCTCACAACGATGACCTGCTTCCACATAACATCAATAATGCAGGCTTATATTTAAGAATGGTATCAAAAGATGAGAACCCGATCGATTCACCAATCATGTGCCTGTTCAGACCACTGAGCCAGTGACGGTGCCAGTGTCGGTCTGCGGGTAAACGCCGCTGCCCTTGGTGTATCTCACCGCGACCTGCGTCGAGTAGCTGCTTCCCGTCGTCAGCGCGTCACAATTGACGATGGATGCGTTGCTGAAGAATTCTATCGAGCTGCCCGCGCCAATAGTGGTGCTGGATGTCGTCACCAGGTCAACTTCGTTGTCGGTCATGCTTGTGTTGCACACTGCCTTAACGCTGGATATGGTTATCGGTGATCCTAGCGAATTCTTCAGCAGGATGCTGAAGCTGCCGTTATTGTAGTATATCCAATCCACTGGAGAACCGATATTCGCGAAACCAGTAGCCCTGGTTCCGGTCCATGTCGCCGGGTTGAATATCCCAAGGGAGTACATCGCTGCGGCAACTATTATCACTATCAGTATTGCCCATCCATATGTCATCAAATATTCCATTGCTGCTTGTGCTTTCCTTTTCATGTCAATCGTATTTAATATTTGACTGGCTTCGCTTATAAAACAAACCGTCACGGGAAAATTCGGATTAAAAACGGGCGCGATTATGGAAAATTAATGAATTAGAAATAATACTAAAACTGAAAAAATCAAAGAGCGTTCAAATGGGATGGAGTTAAGATTGTTCTAGCTGGCTTATACCGTAGCACCAGTGACTGTTCCCGTGTCTGTCTGTGGGTACTGCCCACCGGACTTAGTATATTGGACTTCCAGCTGTGTCGAATAACTGCTTCCCGCTGTCAGTGCATCACAATTGGCTACCGAGGCGTTGGTGAAATATTCTATCGAGCTTCCAGCACCAATCGTCTGGGTCGCCGATGTTACCAGGTCAACTTCGTTGTCGGTCATGCTTGTGTTGCACACTGCCTTAACGCTGG
>CAYRIP010000037.1:0-8609 GCA_964424395.1 uncultured archaeon
CTATCATGTTATTATGTTAGATAAAAACAATTTATTATATCAAACCGGTTTGAAATCATATTTTGGCCCATTTCTATGATGGTGTCTGTTTTATGATTAATATATCTGCGAGGTTGCTTGAAATCGATATCAATGGAATGAATAAGAAATCGACAAGATTTGGAGGCATGATAATAAAATCGGAGATTAACACTATTTCAGACATTTCATGCATATATTCGGTCTTCGGGTTTTCATGAGCTCTTCTGTTCTTTTTTTGTAAAGTTTCAGGTGTTCCTCAGAGCAAAAATGTTTTTTGGGTTTGTCGGTCCTGCCATACACTTCAACATGCTCAGAAATTTCTTCACCCTTTTTTATTTCCCCTTTGCAGTATTCGCACTTCTTTCTTGCACCAAACACGCTTATCACTAATCCTCGTTAGGAAATCACACACTCATTTTTGAAAAACGGCGGCTCTGCTCAAAAAAACCCTTGGCCTTTCAACAATTCTGAACCCCGTCTTGATAATCTTCTTTACAGCCTCTTCAAATTCCTGTTTTGAAACATGAAAATATTTCGGCTCAACCATATAGAATATCCCATCTGATTTTAAGATAGATCTAATTTCTTTGATGATTTTAACTTGGTCTGGAAGTTCATGGAAAAGATAAAATGCCAGAACAAAATCCACCTTGTTCGTAATACCGATTTTCTCATCTTTGCATTTATGCAACTTTATTCTTTTTTCGATCCGAGTTCCCTGAATTTTATTCTTAAGCTTCTCAAGCATACCTTCTTGTAGGTCAGCAGCAATAACCTTTCCCGACTCACCGACCATTTCGGCCATTTCTAGAGCGAAGAAACCGGGACCGCAACCCAAATCCAAGGTAACCATCCCTTTTCTAACGTACGTTTTTAAAATCTTTTTTGGATTTTGTACCCATTTTCTGATTTTGCTGTCCAGTCCCCCCGCCCTTTCAACCGGGCAAACTCGATGATTTTTCCCTACCATTGTTTATTTTTTATTTGTTCACAAAATAAATACTTACTGATTATGAATGAACTTCCACCCAATCAGATGATTGCTATTACGGGCTTAAAATGAAGAAAGAACCTCAAAAACAGAAATGCAAAGTCACCGGGTGGCATTTATCTCTTTGAATTCGTTTGCGGGGGTAATCTGTCATTTATTCCCACGGGAATCGACTGAGATTGGGGTCTTTGGGTAGATTCGAAGCGATTGGCAGCAATGCATCAGTCGATGTCCCAATAGCGGCTTATCACGCCATCGGTGATCGCCTTCCTGAAGTGATCGGTATCATCGCTCCCGGTCACCCTGATCCTGGCTTTTCTGAAGGGCGCATCTCCTACATATTCCACAGTGACGGCCTGACCACCCGGTCCAGCCATACACCCTCCCAATATCTGGTGGATATATCCAGCGACGATTCCTGCTGACATCCCCGCTGGTGGTGTCAGTTCGATTTCGCAGTAAGCTGCCCCAGCCATGCTTTATCTTTTTAAGCTGTGCTTAAATGCACGGCTATAATAAGGCGAACCGGTGGGAAAAGCGCCGGGGGCAGGATTTGAACCTGCATGCCCGAAAGGACACCCGCTTTCGAGGCGGGCGCATTGAACCAGATTCTGCCACCCCGGCATTGAGCAAACTTGCTGCAATCAGTGTAATAATTCTTCATATTAACAGTTATATTTATAATGTATTAACCGTTCAAAGAATCTTCCCTTAAAGCTTAAATACTATTTGATGATTTACTTCTTAGTATGAGCTATACTCTCATAATCACCGAGAAGCCGACTGCCGCCAAGAGGATAGCGCACGCGCTCGCCGAGGAGGGCGTCCACAAGCTCTCAAGGAAAGGCGCCCCCTATTACAAGATAAGGAGGGGCGGCAAGGACATAGTCGTGGTCTCGGCCGTAGGGCACCTCTTCGTCCTTGATGAGGTCGAAAAAGGGGCCAAATGGAGGTATCCGGTCTTCTCTGTCGAATGGAAGCCCACTTACACCGAGCGGGGCAATTCATGGTCCAAGAAGTACTTCGAGAACGTCTCCGAGCTGGCCGCGGGGGCAAGCCATTTCATATCATCCTGCGACTACGACATAGAGGGCTCCGTCATAGCTTACAACGTCCTTCGGTTCATATGCAAGACCAAGAACGCCAAGAGGATGAAGTTCTCGACCCTGACGACCCCCGACCTCGTGGAGGCGTACGATAACGCATCACCCAAGCTGGACTTCCCGCAGATCGAGGCGGGGCTCGCAAGGCATCACCTTGACTGGTACTTCGGTGTCAACCTCTCAAGGGCGCTTACGCTCTCGCTGGAGCATGTCGGGGGCTACTGGATCCTTTCAACAGGCAGGGTGCAGGGGCCCACACTCGAGCTGCTCGAGAAGAGGGAGGAGGAGATATCCCGATTCAGGTCGGTGCCCTATTGGGAGATAGAGCTGTCGGGGCATGTTGACGCAAAGGATGTAACGGCCCAGCATGTCAAGGGCAAGTTCTGGAAGCTGGCTGAGGCCAATGGGGTCATGGACCGATGCAAAGGAAAGCACGGCAAGGTCTCATCCGTCAAGAGGACGCAGCAGAAGCATCTTCCGCCCGTTCCTTTCGACCTGACGACGCTTCAGAGGGAGAGCTACGGATTGTTCGGCTATTCACCGAAGATGACGCTTGACATAGCCCAGTCGCTCTACGAGCACGCCCTGATATCCTATCCGAGGACATCCAGCCAGAAGCTGCCCCCCACGATAGGGTACAAGAGCATTATCACAAAGCTTTCGGGCCAGCCGTGGTTCAGCGAGCTTTGCAAGAAGCTGCTGTCTAGGAAATCGCTGAGGCCGATTGAAGGCAAGAAGATAGATCCCGCCCACCCGGCGATATTCCCTACCGGGGGCAAGCCCAAGAAGCTGAACAGCTACCAGAAGAAGCTGTACGAGCTGATAGTGCACAGGTTCATGGCGACGTTCGCCGACCCGGCCCTGCGGGAGCTCCTGAGGGTAGGGATCGACGTGAACGGGGAGCAGTTCGCCGCTCACGGCGTGACGACCCTGAAGCCCGGGTGGATGGAATTCTATAGGCCGTTCCTGAGGATGAAGGAGGTCGTCCTGCCGGAGATCAATGAAGGCGACGATGTGAAGGTGAAGAAGCTGGAGCTGCTCGAGAAGGAGACGCAGCCGCCCAGCAGGTTCACCCAGGCATCAATCCTCAAGGAGATGGAGGATCTCGGTTTGGGTACCAAGGCCACCAGGGCCCACATTCTCCACACCCTTTACGAGAGGGGATACATCAAGGAGAGGTCCATAGTAGTGACGGATCTCGGCAAGGCCGTCGTCAAGGCCCTCGAGAAGTACTGCCCTGAGATAATATCGGTCGATCTCACCAAGGCCTTCGACAAGGACATGGAGGAGATCGAGAGCGGCAAGAAGAACAAGGAGCAGATCATAAAGGGGGCCGAGCACGAGCTTAGAGGCATCCTGGCGAAGTTCAAGGAGCATGAGCACCACATAGGCAACGACATCAAGGACGCCGTTAAGGAATACGAGCATGAGCAGCACGACGTGGGCAGATGCCCGAAGTGCGGAAAGGGCGACCTCATGATAATACATTCGCACAAGACGGGCAAGAGGTTCGTCGGATGCAGCAGCTACCCCAAGTGCAACAACTCGTTCCCGCTGCCTCAGCACGGCTTCATCAACGTGATAACCAGGAAATGCTTCTGCGGCCTCGGCCTTATAATGGTCAGGACCAAGGGAAAGAGGCCCTGGAAGTTCTGCGTCGAGCACGGATTCAACTATTACAAGAAGAAGGACGCAAAGGAAAAGAAGGGCGCCAAGGGCAAGAAGGATAGCAAGGCTTCGGCCGCGAAACCGAAGAATGGCAGGAAATGATCCTTTGGGACCTGTGCCAAAGACCCAAAAATCGGCCCGGAAGGTCGGGATTCAGATGCAGAGATGCCCGAAATGCAAGTCAGAAAACGTCACCTTATGGATGGGCGGCAAGCTCGGTATGATATACGTCTGCAAGGTTTGCGGATACCTGGGGCCTGTCGTGGTCGAGGATTCCCCCGACAGCAGGGATGACCTCTTCTAGAATATCTTGAACCCGCCGGATGGCTTGATGCCGTCCTGTGTGAGGACGAACCTGACTGATTTTCCCTCGGGTATCCACCTGTGCTTTATCACCGTGGCGTTCCTTTCCCCCATCTTGCCGGTCCTTTCCAGGAATACGAGCACCTTCGACCAGTACTTGACTGAATCTCCCCCCACGATCTCGTTATTGTCGTTGTCCCAGTTCTTGTAGGTGTGAGAGGTGACTATCACAGGTATCTTCTTGTTCCTGGCGATGCCCGATAGGATGGACATCTGCCTGCTCAGCTCACGGTTCGCCTTGAGCGCCTCCTTGTCGGGGTCGGCGTACTCGAGCCGGTAGAGCGCCGCAGCTGAATCCAGGACTATCAGGTCGGCTCCCTTCTTGTCAAGGCTCCTGATTATATCGCCCTGGCCCTTGAAATCCTTGGGCTCTATCAGCTGGATCTTTCCGAGCACCTTCTCGATCTCCGGCGTCAGCTGGGACATCCTCTGGGTGGAAAAGCCCCCCTCAGTGTCAATGTAGATCACCCTGCCCCCGTTCTTGACGCACTCGAGGCTTGCTAGCAGGCAGACGTTCGTCTTGCCCGTTCCCGGTGCCCCGTAGAAGTTGGTGAGCGCGCTGAAATCGATACCGTCAAGCAATGCGTGCAGTGGCTCGGGGAGCCTAAGCTTTCCCTCCATGTCGTATAATTGCTGGGCATAATTTTTAAATCCGAGTCCGCTCGAATCACGGCGGGGTCCTCCATATCACCCACAGATCGCAGAAAACAATATATAGGATTCTGATGAATCAATTTTATGCAGGGCAAAAAGCCTACAGGGATATCCGTGGTCATCCCCACATACAACAGGCCGGGACAGGTATCCAGGTGCATCATGCTCCTACAGGGAAGCGTTGGGCTGGGGGAGCGCTTCGTTCTCGAGGTGGTCGTAGTGGACGACTCGCCAAGCGACAGGGTCAAGAGAAGGGTCGAAAGGCTCGCCTCGAAGGGCACGCCAGGGATCGCTTTCAAGTACATCAGGCCGCGGAAGAACGCGGGGATCCCCCACGCCAGGAACATGGGCGTGAAGGCCGCCTCCCACGGCATAATCATAGCGACCGACAGCGACATAGAGGTCGAGAAGGATACGATAATAAACACCCTCAAGACCTTCGAGGACAGCCCCGAGGCGGCGATGGTGAGCGGCAGGGTCTTCTGGCTCGGCGGCGCGGTCGACGGGAAGCTCGACAGGCCGAGGAAGCACGACAGGCGGGTAAGGGTCGGCAGGACCACCTACATCGAGATGCTCCATGGCAGGTACGTCGCCTTCAGGCGCCAGGCATTCATGAGCGTCGGCGGATACGACGGCGATCTCTTCCCCTACCAGGGAGAGGGCCCGGACCTGAGCATCAGGTTCTGGAGGGCGGGATACCCGATCGTCTACAACCAGAGCATCAAGGCCCATCATCTCAGCGGATACGCCAAGAGGGAGAAGATCAAATCGCCGTACCTGTATCATGGCTGGAACCTGCACCGGACCGCGCTGATGTTCCGATCGATGCTGCTGTATTTCTACAAGTACGGTGGCCTGGACCCGATGAAATCGAACTGGAGGAAGACGATATCGCTGGAGTCGGAGAAGAACTTCGGCGACAAGTCCGAGTACATAATACTGTCATCGCTTTCCGGGACGCTTGACTGGATCGCTGCCAACTGGAAGGCGATTGAGGGGAGCAGGAAGAAGGTCCCGAGGAAGTACGACTTCAAGCCGTATGACGTGTTCTCGGACAGGGGGCTCTTCATGAGATGCATAAAGGCAGCGAAGAAGAACTGATCACATCTTCCTGTATATCCTCATCAGTGAGTCGACGGTCTTGTCCCATGTGAAGTTGTCTATTACGTGCTGCCTCGCTTTCTCGCCCATCCTCTCGAGGTCGCTTCCCTTAGCCTTCATTATCTTCCCGGCGAGGTCGCTTGCTGATTTCGGCTTCGCGAGGAACCCGGTCCCCTTCGCAATGATCTCCTTTGGCCCCGCGTTGTCTACAGCTATGACTGGCTTGCCGCACGCCATCGCTTCCACGAACGTTATCCCGAAGGGCTCCTCTGGTGACGCCGATATGAAGGCATCGCACTTGTTGTACATCTTCACGACGTTCTCCTGCTTGATGTAGCCCAGGAACTTGGTGTTCTTCAGGCCGAGCTTCTCAGACATCTTTATGATTGCCTCGACGTCGGCCCCGCTTCCCGCTATCCACAGCTCTATGTCCTTCTCCTTCTCCTGGACGATCTTCATAGCATTGAGCAGGTAATCATATCCCTTCCACCAGAGCAAGGCGCCTATGCTGAAGAGGATGGTCTTCTTCGGCCTCTCAACGTCCATGGGCTTGAAATATTCTGGGTCCACGCCGTCATAGACGACGTTGACGCGCTTTCTTAGGGTCCTTCCCGCCCAATCGGCTATGAACTTAGAGCATGCGCAGTACGCATCCGCTTCTGTCGCATGCAGTATGTCCCGATAGGAGACGATCGAGCCTCCCCCGTGGAAGTTGAGGAGTATGGGGTCCTTGGTCACTGACTTCAGCATGAGGTTAAGCGGCAGATGTATGTGTATAGCGTCGTATTTGTGCTTCCTGAAATGGGATGCTGTCTTCATATAGAACGTGCCGCACTCGGCGGCGTAGAGCCATTCCCTGGGCAGCGTCGATGGGAGGTCGGTCCTCTTGAGGTAGGGGAAGCTGAAGGTCTTCAGAGCCTTGCTGCTGAAGGCCCTCCTATCGATCCCCTTCCCGCCCTCACCCGCAAGCAGGTGGACTTCGCAGCGCTTGGCCAGCTCCAGGCTTATGCTCTTGACGAAGGTCTCGGTGCCTCTGCTCACGTTGAAAACAGACTGGCAGTACTGGGCTATCCGCAAGATATCACCATTTTGAATATATTTAATGGAATCCTCCCATAAATAACATTAAGGATGTTTTTCATGAAGATGCGCATAGCACAGCTTTGCCCCCCGATTCTTCCGACACCGCCGCCGAAGTATGGCGGGACCGAGAGGATAGCAAGCCTGCTTACCGAGGAGCTTGTGAGGAGAGGGCACAAGGTCACGCTGTATGCCACCGGCAACTCCAAGACCAAGGCTAGGCTGAAGCACATATACAAGAAGCACGTGGGCATAGACTATTTCAGGGCGGAGAAGGGTATACTGCAGGCTTCTATGGTCTTTGACGACAGGGAAGATTTTGACATTATCCACAGCCACACCGGCGGCTATGGGCTGATGGTCGCGCAATACATGAAAACGCCCTTCGTGACGACCCTGCACAACGATTACATCCAGCCGGGCACGATCGAATTCGATTCCTACAAGAACGCTTCGAATTTCGTTTTCATATCCAAGAAGCAGCAGCGAAGGCTTCGGGGCCTGCGATCCGCCGGCGTCGTGTACAACGCGACCGATACGGGACAGTACAAATACTGCGACGAGAAAAGGGATTACTTCTTCTTCATAGGGAACATAAACAGGAACAAAGGCCCGGACACCGCGATAAAGGTAGCGAAGCAGCTGGGAAAGAAGCTGATAATGGCTGCCAAGGTCGACAAGAAGTACATGCCCTTCTTCGAGAGCAAGGTCAGGCCTTTCGTTGATGGGAAGAAGGTGGTCCTTTACTCGACCATAAACATGCCCAAGAAGCTGAGCCTCTACCAGCACGCGAAGTGCGTGCTGTTCCCCATACGATGGGAGGAGCCGTTCGGCCTCGTGATGACGGAGGCCATGTCGTGCGGCACCCCGGTCGTCGCGATGAACAGGGGGTCTGTGCCCGAAGTGATCAAGCACGGGGTCACCGGATTCATCGCGGACAACTACAGGGAGTTCGTCAGCTACGCGAAGAGGGTCGACGAGATAGACCCGCGCGCGTGCAGGCGATGGGTCGAGCGGAGATTCAGCGTCAGCGTCATGGCGGACGGTTACGAAGGAGCCTACCGGAGGATACTGGAGAGGAAGTGAGATATATGAGGATAGCCCAGATTGTCCCGCCCCTTGTGTCGACCCCCCCGAAGCTCTACGGGGGGACTGAGAGGGTGGCGAGCATGCTCACTGAGGAGCTGGTCAGGAGGGGCCACAAGGTCACCCTTTTCGCTACCGGCGATTCGAGCACCAAGGCGAAGCTCAGATATCTCGTCAGGCAATCTACGGGAATCGGCAATTGCTCATCCCTGCTGAACATGGCCCAGGTTCACTCGGCGTACAGCAAGGCCGATCAGTTCGATGTCTTGCACAACCATGCGGGATTCTTCGGGATATCAAGCTCGAAATTCATAGAGAACCCAACGGTAACGACTATGCACAACGACTATCTGCAGCCCAGGTTCCCCGAATTCGATTTCTTCAGAAAGGCGACGAACTTCGTCTTCATATCGAAGAAGCAGGAGGAGAGGATGCATGGGCTTCGCTCTGCCGGTGTCGTGTACAATGCCACTGACACCGAAAAATACAGGTTCTGCCCCGACAAGGGGGACTACATGCTGTTCCTGGGCAACTGCTACAAG
>CAYRIP010000038.1:0-691 GCA_964424395.1 uncultured archaeon
ATGATAGCATGGACGGGCGTCCTTGCAAGCAGAAGCGGAGCAAAGCCCCTTGACCTGAAGCGAGCGGAGATCCTTCCCAGGTGGAGGACGGACCAGGTTGACGTTACATGGATAAAGAAAGAAACCAATCCATACTGATTCATCCCTTGATCAGGCCAAGGAAGAAATCAAAGGCATCCTTGAGCAAACCCTTCTCGATCTCGGTGAATTTATCAGAGCCCTCCTCCTGATAAGCAAAGCCTGACTGCTTGATCCTTATCTTGTGGCCCATTCCCTGGAACAGCCTTGCCGTGCATTGAGCCGCTATCTGCCTATCGGTCCTGCCTTCCTTTTCCATACGCCTGATCATCTCGGTTCTGAATATAAATTAAGAAAAGGGGAACGGATAAATAATCATTTCAAAAGAAAAACATCGTCCCCTTCCCTGACTCTGTCTACCACTCTAAGGCCTATCGACTGACCCTTCCCGGCGGTCTTTACCTGCTTATGCTCTATCTGCATGCTGTCGATTTTCTGGGTGACATTCGTTGTCGCTCCCTCTATCGATATTTCGTCTCCCTCGTTGACCTTTCCTGAAAGCTCGATTACGGCGACGCCGATCTTGGTGAAGTAGTGGGTGATGGCGCCGATAGGCTTCTTATCGGCCATGATACGCACCCCCGACTAATAATTCCCGCCAAGAGTTAAATGC
>CAYRIP010000038.1:701-8592 GCA_964424395.1 uncultured archaeon
TCCATTTCCCAATATGTGTGTATGCCCGAGGGATTTTACGGATTCGCTTTGATATTGACGGGGATATGCATCATAGCATTCATGATCACAAGCGCCTTCCAATACGCCGCTGAGCCGTTCATCCTGGTCTCGGGGAGGGTTGCCGAACGCCCTTGGACTATCGTAAGCCACATGTTCATCCATGCGGACCTCCGTCACCTGTACTTCAACATGTCCGCCCTGGCCATTTTCGGATCCATACTCGAGAAATACATAGGGTCAAGGAAATTCCTTATGGTGTTCTTCGCTACAGGCCTTGCATCGAGCGCAGCCGATGTCATGTTCTACGAGGCGACCCTTGGAGCTTCCGGGGCGGTGTTCGGGCTTCTGGGGTGCCTTACGGTCATAAGGCCCCGCCAGATAGTCTGGGCACTCGGGGTCCCCATGTACATATCCGTCGCTGCTGCCGTTTGGATACTATTGGACCTCACAGGCGTGTTCTATCCCGACAACGTCGCCCATGCGGCCCATCTCTTCGGCATGGGATGCGGGATGGTTTTTGGCGCTGGCCTCAGGGGAAGGTACAGGGAAACGCCAAGGAAGAAGAGGAGGGAGTCTCCCATAACGGAAAAGGAGCTTGATTCATGGGAAGAGAAATATATGAGAAAGTAAAGGAATCCTGACGGCTAGATTGCAAATATCACCCATATCCAGGAGAAAAGGAGCTTTGCGACAAGGATCAGGACCGTACCGACGACAAGGTCGAAGACGCCCAAGACCATCCTCCCTACGAATACTATGAGGCTGATTAGGGGAGCAAGGACTATAACAAGCCCGAGGCATAGCGCCATCCAGAATATCCCTTTGAAGGCCTTCTTTGTCTCGAAGACGAACATGAGAGCTGATCCAGCCACAAGGCCTCCTATATGCGCCATATATGCCACTCCCGCGCCATCGGCAGGGACTGCCGCCAATGCGGCCTGCGTCAGGATATAGAGCACAGCGATAAGCCCCAGAGGAAGGGGAAGCAGGTATATCCTTATAGGCTCTTTGGGCTTTAGGAGCATGGCAGCTCCGAGCATGCCGAATATGCATCCAGATGCACCAACGGCAGGGGAGATGCTCGTAAGGCCGAACAGAAGGCTTCCGGCAAGCCCTGAGAGGAAGTATATGCCCAGCCACTTGGGGACGCTGAGCTCCTCCTCGAGCACCCTTCCGAAGAAGTAGAGCGCTACCATATTGAAGAAGAGGTGGCTTGGGCTTGCGTGCAGAAACATCGACGTTATCCATCTCCAGACCTCAAACATATGGGCTGATGAGAAGTACAGGGCTTCGAAGGCGCTGTCCATCATGGCCTCCGGCATGCTGAAGATGATCTCGAACACTAGAACGTTCACAATGATCATCGACCACGTGAGTTTGTTCTCCATATAATATTATTTCAAAAGCTTGCTCAAAAAGGATTCGCTATTAATGCTATAATATCTGATATGCAACTATCTTTTTTCGAGGTACTTCCCCACTCTCTTGAGGCCTTCTTCTATCTTCTCGCTGTCCAGCGCATATGAGAACCTAACCCTGTCATCGGCGCCGAACCAGTCCCCTATGTATGTAATGACCTTGTGGTGCTTGAACATGTCCAGAACGAAATCCACGGGCCTCTTAACTTTGGGCAGGACATAGAAGGCGCCCTCGGGCTTCCAGAGGTCTAGTCCTAGGTCTGAAAGGCCTTCGTATATGAGGTCCCTGCGCCCCCTCCATATCTTCATCTGGTCATCTATGAATGAGCGAGGGACCTTGGTTGCCTCATATGCCATCTCCTGTCCGAGTATGTTGGTGTTCATTGAAGAGTGGGTCTTCATCTCTATGACCTTGCTTACGAGGTCCTGGTCATGAGACCACAGATATCCTACCCTGAATCCGCACATCGCAAAGGTCTTCGAGAAGGAGTTAATCGTTATCACGCGGGGTCCTTTTATCAGATAGTTCTCCCTCACGTACATGAGGTCCTTGTATACCTCGTCCGATATGACATAAACGCCAAGGTCGCTTGTGATCTTCTCGATCTTTTTCAGTGTCTTTATTGATTCGACCCTACCCGTAGGATTGGATGGGGAATTAATGATAACCGCCGCGCAATCCTCGACCTTGCTCGCAAAATCGTCATAGTCTATCCTTCCCTCGACAAGATCAGTATAGACTGGCTCCATACCTGCGAAATTGACGTTGAACGGGTAGGAATAATAGTATGGCTTTGGAAGGAGGACCTTTCTGCTCTCGTTCCCGTATTTGGACAGGACCCTGAGGGTCAGGTCAAGCGCCTCGGAGGCCCCATTCGTAACCACGAAGCTGTTTGCATTAGACTTAGGGTATTGCTTTGCCAGGGCCCTTCTGAGGTTTATCTGGCCCTGGATCAGGCCATACTTGAACGCCTTGTATGAGGGAAGTATGTCGTAAACCTGTTTTGGTGGGGGAAGGTCCGGCTGGCCAGAGCCGAAGGATATTATCCCGTTTCCGTAAACCCCTATAAACATCGAAGGTGACAGTTTCTTCTCATCCATGAAATCACATAGAATTGATATCCAATCACTTGCCGAACTTCCTCTGCTGCTCGAAGTACCAATCCATTATAATGCCGAACTCCTCCCTGCTGAATTCCGGCCAGAGCGAATCCGAGAAGTATATCTCGGCGTAGCTTGCCTGATAGAGCATGAAGTTGCTGAGCCTGTGCTGCTTTCCCGTCCTTATCACCAGGTCCAGGGGCTCTTTTACGTAAAGCGCCTTGTCGATCTTCAGAAGCGGCTTCTTTATCGTTGCCTTGACAGCCTGCCTTATCTCGAACTTCGAGCCGTACGCGAGCATGAGGTTCAGTATGTATCTCGAATAGCTCTTGGTCGAATCCACGAGCTCCTTGGCCACCTCCTTTACATCAGGCTTCCAGAGGCCGTCATTGCCAACCACCTTCACCTTGATCTGGTCCTCCTTGGCCCTGTTCACGAGCTTGCGAAGCTCCTCCTTGTACACGCTCCAGAGGGCCTTCACCTCAAGAGGGGCCCTGTTCAGGTTCTCGGTTGACAGCGCAAAGATTGAGACCATCTTTATCTCGGGGTACTCCTTGCACCATTCAAGGAAATCCTCGACCCTCCTGGCGCCTTCCACATGGCCGTCGTACAGGTTCTTCCCGTTCTCGATAGCATACCTTCTGTTCCCATCCGGGATAAGCCCTATGTGGATCCCTTTCCTCTTGTTCTGGACGTCGTCAGTCAGGCGCATCACCCTTCTTTACCATCATCCTTTCCAGCTTGGATATCCTTCGCTCCAGCGGCGGGTGGGTTGAGAACAGCGATGAGAACCAGTCGGGCCTGAAGGGATTGACTATCCAGAGATGCGACGTCGCGGGGGACCCATGTATGGTCTTCTCCTTGCTGACATTTGATATCTTCCTTAGCGCAGATGCCAGCGAAAGTGGCTTCTTGCTTAGGATCGTCGCTCCGAAGTCTGCCTGGTACTCCCTCCTTCTCGATATCGCAAGCCTTATTATCATGGCGGCAAGAGGAGCGAATATGACCATCAGGATTATGCCTATTATCGTGCCCGCATCCTTCCTTCTTCCAAGGAACAGGCTCCAGTAGCCGAACTGCGCCAGGAAGGCGATCGCCCCAGCGATGGTCGCCGATACAGTCTGTATGAGCGTGTCCCTGTTCATGATGTGCGATATCTCATGAGCTATGACGCCAGTCATCTCATCCTTCGTTAGCATCTTAAGGCCCTGCGTGACAGCGACAGCAGAATGCGCCGGGTTCCTTCCTGTCGCGAACGCGTTCGGGACTTCGCTTGGGATCATGTATAACTTCGGCTTGGGTATCCTGGCCTCTCTGGCCATCGATCCGACGATGTCGTTGAGCTCCCTGTCGTCAGACCTCTTCGCCCCATAGAGCTTGAGGATTATCCTGTCGGAATACCAGTATGATATGAAGTTGAGGCAGAACGCCAGGACGAGGGCAAGCGTCATACCAAGGATTCCCGCGATAAAAAAGCCAATGGCTAGCAGAATCGCCGTCATCGACGCGAGCATTATCTCAGTGCCGTACATGATTAAATTATGTGCCCGTAAGGTTTTTAATCAGATTCAAGCCTATTGCGATACGATCTTCCTCAACAGGTTCCTTGCGGACTTCCTTGTTTCTTCACTGACCTTGACGACGCATGCCCCTTTGCCGTGCAGGCCGTATATCACAGATGTCCCTTCCCTGGCCATAAGGATTATGGGCAGGGCAGCCATGTCCTCCTCGCCATCGACCACTATCTTTGCGTGTTCCTTCATGCCAAGCGCCTTCTGTGTAGCCATCCAGAGGTCCTTTGTAAGGAGACCGGGCTCGTTCTTGGCCTTCACGACCTCATAATCAAGCGGGATCTTTCTCCTGAAGGGCTCCCTACGCACCTTCCCATCGATTACGAACATACCCGGGATGATCCCGATAGAGTATAGCGAGAAGCTTACGAAGTCCCCGACTGCGATGATATCGGTTCCCTTCATACTGTCGGCGGCCTTCCTGATATCAGTAAAGATCTCGCCGAAGGGTTCCCTGAGCCTCTCCCGAAGTTCCTTTGGTATATTCACATCGCGAAGAAGGTACATGCCGCTGTCATGCAGGAGCTGGGCTATCCCCTTTGCAACGTCCTCTGTTGACTTGCCGGTTGTGTCGAGCTCCACCATCCTCCTGCCCTGCATTATTGTATCTATCTTGCACTCCTCCATGATCTCGGCGACCACGTTCTCCTCGGTCTTCTCATGCTCCCATCCCTTTTCCTTAGCCCTGCTCCTAAGCTCCCCGGGATTCGCCCTTAGGACTATCACCAGGTAGGAAGGGACATCCTGGGAATAATGGGATTCGATGATGAGGTTCACATGCTCCGAGCTCATCCTCGCAACCTCCTTTCCTATCGCGTCTAAATCGACTTCCTTGCACTTCCTCTTCCTGTCATAACCTGAGTACAGGCTCTTGCTCTCAGCCATCTCATTGAGCCCCACGAGCTTCCATCCGGTAATCTCAGCGAGCTTTGCCGCAACAGAGGACTTGCCTGTGGCTGGTGTGCCTGTTATGGCGAGTATCATAACATCTATATGGATGGTGATGGTTATTAGTTTTAATGCCATGCTTAGGATGCCGTATCACGGGATATCGGAAAACAAAAAAAGATTTAATTATCAAAGGGCCATATATCTCTTGATGGCAGGAACAGGCATTGCTGACGATATATCGAAGCTTAAGAAGGAAATGAAGGCGGTGATACTGGCCCACAACTACCAGATCGGCGAGGTGCAGGATATCGCTGACTTCGTCGGGGATTCCCTCGGGCTGAGCCGGACGGCTTCTGAGACGGACGCCGATGTCATAGTGTTCTGCGGCGTCGATTTCATGGCGGAGACCGCAAAAGTGCTCTCCCCGGAAAAGACTGTGTTAATTCCCTCCAAAGAAGCATCCTGCCCGCTGGCCGGCATGATAAAGCCCGAGGATGTGATCGGCCTTCGTAAGAAGCATCCGGGATCGCCCGTGATCTCATACGTAAACACGGCGGCGGCGGTGAAAGCGGAATGCGACATTTGCTGCACATCCTCGAACCTGATAGCGGTCGCAGAGTCATTCCCTAACGATGAGATAATATTCATCCCCGACAAGCATATGGCGAACTACCTCAGAAGCAAGGTGAGCAAGAGGATAGTGCAATGGACCGGGTATTGCCCGACCCATGTGAAGATACTTCCAGAGCACGTCAGAAGACTAAAGAATCTGCATCCGAAAGCAAAGGTGCTGGCTCATCCGGAGTGCAGGCTCGATGTCCTGTCGATGGCGGATGGGATCATGAGCACGGGAGCCATGATGACGCATGCGAAATCGTCCGACGCCAAGGAATTCATCATAGGTACCGAGATAGGGATACTTCACAGGATGAGAAAGGAGAATCCAAAGAAGGCGTTCTATCCCGCGAGCGAGCACGCGATATGCCCGAACATGAAGAGGATAACGATTCACGACGTCCTGTCCTCCTTGAGGAACTTGGAGCACAAGGTAGAGGTCCCGGAGAGCACGAGAAAAAAGGCATATCTTTCGATACAGAAGATGATTGAGCTTGCGTGATTCACTGCAAGGAGCTCCAGCAGAGGTGGTGGTAGCTGCAACCCTCTTCGTGTTGTTCGCAGCATGTCTTGCATAGATGTCCCTTGGTTTCGACGCATTTGACCTTGCGCCTGAGCCTTCTGCCGCATACGCTGCATGCATGTCTCATAATTAGTTTTGGTCATGTCTAGGATATAAAGATTGGAAAGAGTTTCCCACCAATGGGAGAAATATATTACTATCAGTTATAATCTTCGCTTAACAAATATAGCTAAGTATATAAAGGTTTCCCATCAACTCAAATACTGGGAATGGACCCTTATATTGATCTGGTAAATGATATTGCTAACAAATTCCGTCATACGACAAAAACGAGCTGGCTTGAAGGAAAGAGTCACGGTGCGACCGCATTCGTTCCTGACGGTAAGGCCAACACAAGATACCCCCACGAGCTGAGGAAGAAATTCCCTAATGGCGTGATAGCGCAGAGGAGCATTCCTGGCGTGGGGTTCTGGGACTTCGGTGTAGAGCCGGAGGGAACCGAATTCGATTGGTCTTACACGCTCAATGGACAAGATGGGAGAAAGGTCAGGCAAACGGAACGGTACAGGGTTGTCGTGGAGCTGAATTCGAATACCGTTTCTAACTACAGGGCCCGCGGGGGGAAATGAATCAATCAACTATTCCTTTAGAATAATCCAATGCCAATCTGAGATATTTCCTTGATGTTTCTTCTGCATCGTCCCTTCCATCATCTTCAAGATTCTCTTTGAGCCTCAATGCCGTTACCTCTCCCCTCACCCATGCATAATAGCACTTGTAGAAATCCAGTAACTGCATAATCTCTTTATCATCACTGAACCCTATGTACTTTTCAACGAAGAAATCCGCAAGATCAGGTCTGTTTTTGAAGTCGAGATCCATTGAGAGGAAAGCCACATCAGCCGCCACGTCCATGCACGAGAATCTCATGTTGAACTCGATGCGGTCGAATATCAAAGGCTTGTCATCGACTATGAAGATATTGCCGCTATGCATGTCGCCATGGATCCTCCTGACCTTCCCGTCAGCTATCCTCTTATCGATGATCGATTTGTTCTTCTCAATGAAACCGAGCATATTCCTTCTGGTTTGTTCAAAATCCATCTTGGAAATCACCTTCCCGATGAACTCCTCCGTCTTCGCGAAGTTATCCTCGCAGTTGAATCTTATCTTTCCGGTCTTTCCGTAACCGGATATCTCGTCTGATTGCTCTGCCTTCTGATGGAAATCGGCAATCGTCCTGGCTATCTTCTCTACAGTTTCCTTATCGACATCGCCCTTGGCGATAAGCCTGTTCATCAGCCTTTCCTGGGGCATCTGCCTCATCTTGAGTGCATAGTCGATGGTCTTCCCGGATCCGTTCACGCTGATCCTCCCCCCGGTCTCCGTCACCGGAAGAACTTCAAGATACATGTCCGGGCAGAGCACTTTGTTCAATCGAAGCTCGAGATTGCAATACTTCTTCCTGTTATCCAATGTTGAAAAGTCCAGAAAGCCGAAGTCGACGGGCTTTTTGATCTTATAAGCATAATCGCCTGTCAGGAACACCCATGAGATATGCGTCTGTATCATCATTATTTCTGCTGTGATCTTCTCGTCAAAAGCTTCTGGCTTCATCATCGCATCCGGTATTACTTCACTTCCCATTTATCATAATTATATAAGCAGGAATAAAATAGTGCCCCGCCCATGAATGAACATCTCGTTCAAATTAGGCATAGCTTATTTATTGACTATTAACTTTGGCATTT
>CAYRIP010000039.1:0-8390 GCA_964424395.1 uncultured archaeon
ATGCGATCAAGGATTTAAAAAAAATCATCCGATTGGACGCGAAGGCCCTTTAGCTCCAGAAGTCTTCCATCTCGTTCTCTGACTCGACGACGATGCCGAATTTTGAGAATATGCTCGAGCAGTTGGGGCACTGCCACACGACAGGCTTTTTGTGCCAGAGCTTACCATGAGTCCCGCATAGAGGGCATTTTTCCGTGAACATAGGCGATCAACCAGCAGGCAGCAATTCCATAGGTTATTTTGAATTGGGCAGCTTATATTTATAAGCATTCAACACTTTGATGTTCATCCTCTCGGCCTCGGCGACGATCTCCATCTTCTTCTTCTTGCCTACAGTCGAACCGATGACTGCCGCCTCTTTGGCGGGATCGATCCCTGACAGGGACGCCTTGTTGGAGACCAAGACAGGCATGAACCCATCCTTGGTCATCCCCTTGACTGCGGGGGGAGACATGTGACCCACGCTCGGCTTCTTACCCCTGGCCTTCTCGCCCTTCCTAAGCTTCGAATGCCTGCCCTTGGGCCTTCTCCATGTATCAGCGAGCCTCTTGTACCTGTAGGCTTCCTGGCGCTTGAAATCGGGCTTCCTGGACTTTTTCTTCTTCCTTACCCCGAGCAGCCTCTTGATGGACTTGACTACAGCCATATCATCCACCATCCCCCTGGGGAACGGGCTTCTGCGTTATGTATATGCCGTCCTGGAACACCCTTCTGTCGTATCCCTTCACGCTGGTTGCCTGCTCGATGTTTGCGGCGGACTGCCCTACCTTCTCCTTGTCGGTCCCCGTGAGCTTGATGTTGTCGCCCTCCAGCTTGATCTCGACCCCGTCGAGGATCCTTGCTGACCTGGAGCTCCTGCCGCCAATGAAGTTCTTTATCATGAGCATGTCTTTTTGGACCTCGAGCTTTACCGGGAAATGCGCGTAGACGAGCTTCATGCTGCACTCGTAGCCTTTGCTCACGCCCTGCATCATGTTCCTGAAATGTGCCTTCCACGTGCCCATGAGGGCCTTGACCTTCCTGCGTTCCGATTCCGTGGATATGACGATTTTCCCGTCCTTGACCGAGATCTTCACCTCGTGGTGGCTGAATTCCCTGTTCAGCTCCCCTTTTGGACCCTTGACAGTGAGCCTGCCCCCTTGCAGGGACGCCTCGACTCCCTCCAGCACAGGTATCTCATACTGCAGCATTATTACCACCGAATAAAATTATGTAAATACTTGTGGGGATACTTATAAATATTTGTTTCTTTCAAAAAGCGAAGGATAGGCATTGCTTGAATTGAAAGAAAGTCGATTATTATAACTTTGATATATAAAGTTATGTTACTATGTAGTAATAAATAAGGTTATAGATATGAGGAAGTTAAGCCGCACCGAAGTCGAAGACAGGTGGGGAAGAATATCAGAACTGGAAAAACCGTTTGAGATATTATCAGAGCAGTTTCAGTCTTACGAAAAGCCCGATGAAGATGGCGACTATCCCTTCAGCGAAGAATTTTTGGACCAGTATTTGCCACTGGGGAGAAAGCAGAATACCCTGGCTTTTTCTCTCATGAGGGAGGTTCTGAGAAGAAACAGGGGGGGCGAAGATTACATGTGCATTTATCCAGCGGCCGGCGTTGACGCGGATTTTATAGTGAGGATGGGAGGTGAATGGACATTGCTGGACAAGGCATATGATAAACAAAGGGAAGAAAATACATTAGAACGTCATGGTGAGAAGGTTTATGCTTTAACTACGATAAAGCACGATTTCACGACCGAAAGGCTGCCGAAGGGCGTCAAGAAAGGGTCCGTGGACGTGGGGCTTATTCGTCATCCCTTAGGTCAGCATTCCGAATTGGACGGGTTATCAGGACAAACACCCGAAAGGGGAGCGCCAAAGAGCGGGAGTGTTAAGTGGTGGAACGGGCTTTTGATGAACTGTGTTGTGCCATTGGGATATGGAGGACTATTGGTCAGCGAGGATAGCCTTGAAAAAATGATGGAAGAAACAGAAAAAATCGGCGCAAAGCGTGTGATAGGAAGTTATTTATCGCTATTGGATGGTATGACCGGACTTTTAGGGCTGCCAACAAATTACATCCCATTCGTTGAATACCGTGAGAGGCTGGGAAGCTGCGAACCAAGAAAATTCCATTTCCATTTCTATAGGAAGCTAGTTTAGAAGTTTGGGGCTTAATGCCCAAAAAACGAAAGATCCAAAAAGCATATCAAACCGTTGAATGTATCTTAAGATTTTGGGGTAGAAAAATGGCCCCAATAAGCACACATGCAAATATGAGTTGTTATTCATTGTCGAGGACAAGCCATTCCGATGTAGACATATCCTTTTAAAAGCAAGGCCACATTTCTACTAATATGAGCGAGCTGTACGTCGAGGACCCGCTGGCGTTCTGGTGCAACAACTTTGGTCTCAGCGGAGCGGAGGTGGTCTTCCTCGGCGTGCCGTTCGATGGCACTTCGTCTGGGAAGGTGGGGAGCAGGGAGGCCCCGAACAGCATCAGGGCCATGTCATACAACCTGGAGACCTACAGCGCCTTTCTGAAGAGGGACCTGAAGGACCTTAAGATGGCGGATTACGGCAACGTGATAGTCAGCCCGGGGGACACCACCGAATCCCTCAGGAGGATCAAGGCGGCCGTAGACGACATACAGGGGAAGTTCCCAGTCGTCGTCGGAGGCGAGCATATAATCACGCTTCCCGTCGTCCAGTCAATGCTGAGGAAATACCCAAAGCTTCAGGTGCTGCACTTCGACGCCCATCTCGACCTGAAGGACGAGTATCTCGGCAACAAGTACTCCCACGTAACGGTGATGCGCAGGCTTGCGGAGATCCTCGGGCAGAAGAGGATCGTGCATGTTGGAGCGAGGTCATTCTCCGAGGATGAGCATGTGTTCGCGAAGAAGAATGACGTGCTGAAGCCGATCGGGAACCTTGCGGATTATAGCTTCAGGGGCCCGGTCTATGTCACCATCGACATGGACGTGTTCGACCCGGCGTTCGCGCCCGGTGTATCCACTCCGGCACCGTCGGGGTTGCTGCCCAATGAGTTCTTCGGGCTTGTCGGTTCATTGAGGGATAGAATGGAGGTTATCGGTTTTGATGTAGTCGAGACCTGCCCGCCCCATGACAACGGAAACGTGACTTCCCTTCTCGCGGCTGAGGCAATCAAGGAAATGATCCTGGCTTTCAAGAAGTAGGAATCGCTATTTCTTCTTGGGCTTTGCCTTCGCGGGAGCCTTCTTCTTCTCCGCTGGCGCCTTCCTGGCTGCCGGCTTCTTTTCTTTCTTGGCCGGCGCGGCCGCCTTGGCAGGGGCCTTCTTGGCCGGCGCATTTGGCTTCTCCGATTTATTTGCTCCAGCCATCCTCGGGATGTCTCCCATGAGCTCGAATGCTCCGGTCCCGACTGGGATGACCTGGTTCATCATTATGTTTTCCACGATGCCGCAGAGGTCGTCGTGCTCGTTCTTTATCGACGCTGATATGAGGTGCTTCTTGGTCTCCTCGAAAGCCGCCCTGGCGAGGACGGAGACCTTGGCTCCGGCAATGCCGTACCTTCCTATGGGCTTGATGGTGCCAGTAACCGTCATCAGGTCGGCCAGGAGCATGATGTATCTTATGTCGACGTTTAGGCCCTGCTCGTCCAGCGTGTATTGCGCCTGGCTTATTATCGCGTTCCTTGCCGCCTCTATCCCAAGGACCTCCATGACCTCGAAGATGTTGTTGCTCGTCGTCTTCTCCGGGTTGACGCCCTTGATCTTCAGCGTCTTCTTAAGGTTGGAGCCGAGAGTGTGTATTACCCACTCGCCGCTCTCCTTGTTTATGATGGCCTGGGTGACCCCCCTGATGCCCTTTAGATGGGAGTCCAGCAGCCTGTACTTGAGCTTGTGCAGGTTCTTTATGTCGAACGTCGTGCTCGCCGCCCTGAGCTCGTCCCCCTTGACATCGACCTTGACCTTCTTGAGCTTTATCTTCTTCTTGATTCCCTCGGGATCGATCTCCAGCTCCTTTAGCATCTTCATGTCGAGCTTGCATATGATCTCCAAGTTGGTCAGGTCGATCACGTCGTAGAGCGTTAGGTCCCTCAGCTTGACCTGCTTTATGTTCTCGGCCACCTTCTTCGCCTTCTCCGGCGACTGGTTCTCATCCCCCAGGTATATCGTCATGGTGGGGGTCTTTAGCTCCTTTCTTGCGTCGAAAATCTCTATGATCCTCGGCAGCCCCAGCGTGACCTGTATGCCTGCCGTTCCCGCGAAGTGGTACGTCCTCATCGTCATCTGGGTAGCGGGCTCGGACAGCGACTGCGCGGCAATGACGCCTACGGACTCCTCCGAGTCGTAGAGGTACTTCTTGAAGTTCTTCCTCGCAAGCGCCAGGAGCTGCTCCTTCTCGGCGCTGTTTTTTGCCATCTTGTCTATCTCCGCCAGGATCTTTGGCGGCAGGCCAAGGTTCATTCCTTCCATTTCACCTCACCCCAATCAGATTTAGACGGATTGACAGAATCCTCGCCGACCCTGAACTGCACGATCTGGCCGGCGGAATTCTTGACGACCATGTTGTGCCGAACCTGCAGGTCCTGCAGCGCGTTGATGAGCCTTCTCTGCATGTAGCCGCTCTTCCTTGTCCTAAGCGACTTGTCCATCAGCCCTTCCCTTCCGTTCATGATGTTCCAGAAAAGCTCGGTCGGGCTGAGCGCCTGCTTGAATCCCCTCGTGACGAAGCCGTGCGCGTCCGCGGACAGGTCGCCCTTCTTGAAATGAGGCAGCGTCCTGTCGGAGTATCCCCTCTTTATCCGCTGCCCGAGTATCGCCTCCTGCCCAACGCAGGCGGCCATCTGGGTGATGTTTACAAGCGAGCCCTTCGAGCCCGAGTTGGCCATGACGATGATGTCGCTCATCTTTATGTGCTGCTCGACTATCTTGGATATGTCGTTTAGCGCCTCAGCAAGGACGTTCAGTATCTGGGTCTCGAGCGACTGCTCGGCCGTGAGACCGGGCAGTATCTTCAGGGTCTGCTTGCCGAACTTGTCGATGAGATGGTTAGATTCCTTCTCGGCCTCGTCCACCCTGTCCTTGACATGATGCATTATTACAGGGGGCAGGTCCAGGTCCGATATCCCTATGGAGAAGCCCCTCTTGGATAAGTATGATATGGCCAGCCGGCCGCAGTTGTCTATGAACTCCTTGATGATCTCGGTATCCACGACCCTGTGAAGCTTGCTTATGATCTTGCCCTTGAAGGCGCCGACGGCTGCCGAGTCTATCGTCCCGCAAAGCAGCTGACCGTCCTTGATTTTAACAAATGCATCGTCCTTGCACCTCTCCTTGAGGCAGGTGTCGCAGTGATTGCAGCAGTTCGCCCTGAATTCCATGCTCAGGTTGTCCGGAAGGAGAGTGCTGAACACCTCCTTTCCTGTGAGAACGTCCTTGTCGGGAAGGACCAGGTCGATCCCAGCCGCAGCGACCATCGCCATCGCGTCACGCTTCTTGAACATGACCTTGCCGTTGGTCAGAAGGTAAACGCCCGATATCTGGTCGAGGTCGAGGCCTATCAGCGGGCCCCCGAACCTGGGAGATATTATGTTGTTCTTGACATCGATGAGCTCGGACGCCTCCACCCTGGACTCCTCGGTCTGCAGCGCGTGCAGGTTCATCTCGTCCCCGTCGAAGTCCGCGTTGTACGGCGGGCAGACCTGGGGGGCTATCCTGAACGTCTTGTAAGGCATGACCCTGACCCTGTGTGCCATTATCGATGGCCTGTGGAGGCTCGGCTGCCTGTTGAACAGTACTATGTCGCCGTCGCGGAGCTGCCTGTCTATGGTCCACTCGACGGCGAGGTTTTCTATTATCTCCTTTTTGTTCTCGCCGGTGACCTTGATCCTCCTGCCGTCAGGCCTCTTGACGTAGTTGACCTTCTCGGCCCTGATGATGCCCTTTAGGTGCTCTATGTTCAGCCTTGTTACAGGAACCTCGATAGTGAGCTCCTGGGCTATGACCTCGGGCACGCCGACCTCGTTGATCGATATCCTCGGGTCCGGCGATATGACGGTCCTTGCGGAGAAGTTGACCCTCTTTCCAAGGAGGTTGCCCCTGATCCTTCCTTCCTTCCCCTTCAGCCTCTGTATCATGCCCTTAAGGGGCCTTCCGCTCCTGTGCCTGGCCTGGGGGGTGCCCGTGAGCTCGTTGTCGAAATATGTGGAGACGTGATACTGGAGAAGCTCCCATAGGTCCTTGATTATGAAATCGGGAGCGCCGATGTCAATATTCTCCCTGAGCGACTGGTTTATCCTGACTATGTCGACGAGCTTGTGCGTCAGGTCGTCCTCGGACTTCTCCCCGCTCTCAAGCGTTATGCTCGGCCTCGTGGTGACTGGCGATATGGGAAGCAGGGTCAGAATAAGCCATTCGGGCCTGCCTCCAAGGAACTTCACCTTCTTAAGCTCCTTTGGTTCTATCCTCTCGAACCTCTCCCTTACCTCCTCGGCGCTGAGCTCCTCCTTGTCCTCGTAGAACGTGGCTGGCTTCAGGAACTTGATCTTGCCCTGCGCGGCGCCGCAATGCGGGCACTTGTTGGGCGGGTTCCTGCTAAGCTCCTTGACGGACTTCTTGGCCTTGTCCTTGTCGCTGCTGAGTATCTTTCCGCATTTCTGGCAGCTGATCTTCAGCATCTTGTATATGGCCTTTGTATACAGTATGTGTATTACCGGCTTGGCGAGCTCCAGGTAGCCGAAATGGCCCGGGCATTCCCCTATCCCGCTTCCGCATGTCCTGCAGTGCAGGCCGGGATCTACGACGCCGAGCCTTGGGTCCATGACGCCTCCCTCGACAGGGTACCCGTCAACGTCATAGAGGTCGCTTGTGACGATCCTGACCGTCGCAAGGGACTTTATCATTTCCGGCGACAGCAAGCTGAAGGACATCTTGGTGATCCTGTTTACCATTACGCCTCACCTACCTCCAGCTTCGGGTATATGGACATGGACTTGATCTCGTCCAAAAGCAGCTTGAAAGCGCATGAGGTCGCAACCCATGCGATCTTGGACTCCTTGCAGACAGGGCAAAGAGACCTGTTCTTCGCCTTGTCGTATATCGCGACGAGCCCGCAGTTCAGGCATATCGGAACGGTGGTCTGATCGGAGTCGAACCGCTCCTTGAGCGTCAGCGCCGCGCCGTGCGCGACCAGGCACTGCTGCTCCATCTCCCCCAGCCTCAGGCCGCCCCTCTTTGCCCTTCCCTCGGTGGGCTGCCTCGTAAGGAGCGTGACCGGCCCTCTCGCCCTGGCGTGCAGCTTGTTCGCGACCATGTGGTCCAGCTTCAGGTAGAAGCTGATCCCGGAGAATATCATCACCTCGTAGGCCTTGCCTGTCCTTCCGTCGTACATGACCTCCTTCCCGTCATCCCTGAAGCCCACGGACTTCATCATCTTCCTTATCTCGCTCTCCTCGATGTGGTTGAAGGCCGTCCCCTTTATGTCCTGCCTTCCCGTCATTGCCTTGGCCTTCCCGCTCAGCATCTCGAGCATCTGGCCTATGGTCATCCTGCTCGGTATGCCGTGGGGATTGAATATGACGTCCGGAACGACTCCGTTGGTGGTGAAAGGCATGTCCTCCTGGGGAACCATGAGGCTGACGACGCCCTTCTGCCCGTGCCTGCTCGCGAACTTGTCGCCGAGCTCGGGTATGCGCTCGTCCCTGACCCTCACCTTTATGAGCTGGTTTCCGTTTGGCGTCTCTGATATGAGTATCTTGTCGGCAACGCCCCTCTCCCCGTGCCTTACGCAGATGGATGTCTCCCTCTGGTTCTCGATCCCAGCGGCGAACTCCTCGCCTGACAGGAACCTCAGCGGGGAGCTCTTCCCTATGAGCACGGAATCCGATTCCACCTTCGTCTCGGGGTTGATGACGCCGTCGTCTGCGATGTCCTGGTAGGCATCCTCGCCCCTGTGCCCCTTTATACCGGGCTCTGGTATAGCGATCTCGTCCTCCTGGCCCCCCCAGTACCTCTTCTTCTCGGTCTCGTACGTCCTGTAGTATATGGACCTGAAAAGGCCTCTTTGGACAGATGACTTGTTAAGCACGATTGCGTCGTTCAGGTTGTAACCGTCCCAGCACATCACTGCTACGATCACGTTCTGGCCGGACGGGTACTGGTATAGGACGTCGCTTGTGTCGGTGTCTATCATCGGTCCCTGCGGGTATATGAGGGTGTTGAACTTGGTGTCGGTCCTGACTATGTAGTTCGTGGCGGGAACGCCGATGGCCTGACCCACCATCTTCGCGCCGTAGTTGATCCTGTCGCCCCTGTTGTACTCGGGGTACGGTATGAGAGTGGCTGGCAGCCCCAGCATGGAAAGAGGGGTGACCTCCATGTGGGTGTGTGCAGTGA
>CAYRIP010000040.1:0-2969 GCA_964424395.1 uncultured archaeon
CAACAGGCGTTTCGCCTCACAGTTCTATGGGAATCCAGATTATGACATGACCGTCCTGCATGCCGAAAGGGTCGCTATCGAGATTGCGGGAAGCCGGGCCAGGGGCGCTACGATTTACACTACAATCGAGCCGTGCATGCCGCTTGAAACCGAGGGGAATGGAGAATTCCCTTCCTGCTCGGACCTGATAGTGAGCAGGGGGCTCAGTACCGAGGTGTACGGCATGCAGGATCCCAATCCGGATATCGACGGGAGGGGGAGGGATTACCTTGAAGATAAAGGCGTCGAGGTCGTCCACCTTCCCGGATTCGAGGAGATGATATTACCGCTTCTCAGGTCCAATAACTTGGCCAGATGGAAGGCCACGAGAGGGAGGCACAAGGACTGGAGGTACCCGAAATATGGTCTGGCCAGCAAGGATAACAGTGCAAACCGCAGGATTGCATTGAGAAGGGAAGAGATAAGAATAGGCGAGCTGATGAGCGAGTCCATGCGCTAGAATACCATAGCCCTTCTGGCCCCTTTCCATTTATTTATTATCAGAGACAAAACTTAATATGGCAGTGGCAAAGTCGTCGTGGCGCATCGTTGAAGAGACGCTGCCGATAATCCTTATCTTCTCCCTCGTCGAGCTCTTCACTGGCGGCTTCCTCAGCTCGATAGTAGAAGAGGCCGTCAACGCCCCGGGCCTTCTCATCCTCGTCCCGGGGATCTTGGGCCTTCGGGGGAATATATCGTCCGCGCTTGGAGCAAGGATATCGAGCGGGCTTCACCTTGGTTACATATCGACCGATAAGTTCTCCAGTAGCCTCAAGATCAATATAATGATCGGCATCACGCTGAGCCTCATCATGTCCTTCATGCTTTCCATATTCGCGTGGGTCATGTGCTCGTCGACGAGCCATGTCTGCATGGGCCTTCTAAACTTCGTCATGATATCCGTCCTTACGGGGCTGATGTCGGGAGTGATTCTTTCATTCACGACGGCATCGATCGCGATAATAAGCAGCAGGAAGGGGCTGGATCCGGACAACACGACCCTTCCAAGCAGCGCCAGCATCGGCGACGTCCTGACGATAATATGCCTGCTTATTGCAGTGAAGATCGTGGTGGGTCTTGGGATATGAGCTATATCAACGTCAAGGAGATATTCGAGGAGAGCGTACCGGTCCTGACGCTGACCGCTGCGATAAGCATATTCTCCGGGTTCTTCCTGAACAACAACGAGGATGTGCTGAAGTTCCTGCCGGGCCTGCTGATAATAATCCCGTCATTCATCGCCATCAACGGCAACATCGCAAGCGTTATGACGAGCAGGCTCTCAAGCGCGCTGCACATGGGCCTCATAAAGCCCAACTTCCGCAGGACCCAGCTTCTCATGAGGAACTTCTACTCCATGATATTCATCTCGCTCGTGGCGTTCCCGTTCCTCGGCATCATCGCAGGCGGCGTCAACATCATGTTCGGGGGCGGGGCGGAGTACTTCATGGTGTTCCCAATCATCACGTTCGCATCGGGGATGACCACAGCGCTCATACTCATATTCGTGTCGATGATTTCCAGCTACCTGACCTACAGGAAGGGCCTGGACCCGGACAACATAGTCATCCCCATCCTGACCACCATAGGCGACCTTGTTGGCATTTCGGTGCTGCTCATAATCACGGGATTGGTGATTTAGAAAACAATTTAAATCGTGATATTAATTAAAAAGGATAAGTGGTGATACAAATACCAAGAAGCGAATACCAGAGCGAAGAGATTCTCGAAGACCTTCAAAAGGGCAAAAACGTCGTGGACCTTATTGTCGAAATGAAGAACATGGTCAATCTTGCGATAGCACTGGGATTCTCGGCCCTGCTAATGCAGGACAAGAACCTTGTGAAGAAGATACACGACCTTGAAGAGGAGATAGACATCAGGCAGTACGAGATAGAGGCGGAGTGCATGCTCGCCACCAAGACACCCAAGGATGCGCTGGAGCTGACGTCTGTGATACGGCTCTCCTCGGCCATGGAAGACATATCGGACGCAATCAAGGAACTCATCGATTCCCTGTCCAGGGGAATACCGATACATCCGACGATACTGAAGGGCCTGAAGGATTCGATGGAAGTCGCTGACTACTTGGAGATCAAGAAGAGGTCAAAGGCCGTTGGCAAGACCCTTGAGGTGTTCACCGAGGGCAAGGTCGAGGTGATCGGGCTCCGCAGGGAAGAAAAATGGCTGTATCTTCCCAGCAGGGAAGAGCTGATCAAGCCAGGGGATGTCCTCATAATCTCCGGGAGGAGAAGAATGGTCGGCGAGATGAGCAAGAAGGCATGAAGCCTCCATCCAATCGGGAATAGCTTTGGGATCCATTTTCAATGATCGGCATTCTGGTTCTTTGCAGATGTCACCAGAACGGTCACCGCTTCTTCTTAGGCTTCCTCTTGCCGTGCGGGTTCGTGAAGGGGGCCGGCATCGACTCCTGGGCCTTCCTCCGAAGCAGGTGCAGGTATATCCCGACGCCGATGAATACGATGGCAGAAATCCCCATGACGTACAAAGCGTATGTCTCCATAGCAGCCAGCCCCGTCTCCTAACGCGCGCCCTCTTTGTCGGGCTCCAGGTCGACCAGCATGACCTTCTCGCCGGACTCTCCCTTCGTCTCAAGCTTGTCTATGTCCCTTCTCATCTGCGAGCTCTTCTCGGTGATCCGGTCCATCTTCCTCTCAAGAAGGTCCATCCTCATAAGGGATTTGGAGAAATCGTTCATCCTGTTCTCAAGCTCCGTCATCTTCACATTGAGGCCGCTCATCTTGCCGGTAAGCTCGCCCCTTGTCGTAAGGAACGCCTTGACGGCGGAATCGAACTTGTCCCTGCCACCCATCCTGACAGAGTCGACCTCCCTTCTCATGTCAGCAAGGCCCTTGGAACAGGTGGCCTTCATCTCCTTCATGTCCTTGCCCAGGTTCCTTGCCCTCTCA
>CAYRIP010000040.1:2979-7830 GCA_964424395.1 uncultured archaeon
CCTGGCCTGCAGCGACGCCACGCTCCGCTCGATCTCATCCTTCTCCTCGTCTATGAACTTGAGCCTCTCCTCCAGCCTGGCGATCGGCTCCATCCTCGTCTTCATCTTCTCGATCGCCTTTGACTTGGCGGCCTCGTCCTTCCTGATCGAAGCCAGGTCGGACTTAATCTTGGCCTCGACTGTCCTGGCCTTCTCACCCATCTCCGCCTTTATGTTGTCCCCCATCTGCCTCATGCTCGCCTCGAGGAACTGGACCTTCTCCTCGATCCGCTCGTCCATGGCGGTGCTCTGGGCGTCCTTGGCCTGCTCGATCCCCGAAAGCCTTATCTGCAGCTTCTCTATCTCCCCGAGCTTCCTCTCGTACTTGGCCATGTCCGCGTGGACGATCGACATATCCCTTCTGCCGGCCTGCCAGTCCTTCCTGGCCGACTGCATCTCAAGCATCATGGCCTTCAGGTCCTCGGAGGCCTTGGCGAGCGAAGCCGCGTTGAAGCCAGTCTCCTTCTTGAGGGCGGTGACGTTATAATCGAGCTTGCTCTCGAGGACGCTGCTTGCGCTCTCGATCTTGTCATGTATGGACATGTCCGCGCTCTTGAGCTCCTTCATGGCTGCATCGAGGTCGCGCTTTATCGCAGCCGTCTGCTTCAAAACGGGCCTCACCTCGCGCAGGCTCGCGGAAAGTGACTTCTCAAGCTTCTCAATGTCCCTTGTCTTCTGTTTGAGGCCCTCGATGGACGCTACCTTCTTTCCCATCTCCAGCTGCCCTGCCCGAAGCCCGGTAGCGGTCTTCGCGATGTCGGCCTTGAGCGCGGTGGTCTGCCTGGCCATCCTCCCCTCGAGGAACCTGGTCTTCTCGTCCACCTTGATGAGTCCTTCCCTGACCTCGGCCATGTCTCCCATCCCTGCGAGGAGCGCGTCTTTTGCGTCCTCGATCATCCTGACCTTCTCCTTCAGCGCCTCAAGGGATCCGATCCTCTTGGACAGCGACGATATGCCGCCCTTGACATCGTGGATGCCCGCCTTGGAGCTCGTCGAGCTGTTCCGAAGGTCCCGAAGGCCCGCGCTCAGCTTCTGCAGCTCGGCCCGGACCTTGCTTATGCCCGCCTGTCCCACGGCGACCGATTTGCCGATGCCGGCGATTTCCGCCGAGACGCCTGTCTCGAACTGCTTGCCCCGCTCGACCAGCCTCGTCTCCATCGTCTTGCTCTTCTCTGTCAGGTTGGCCTCGAGGAACTTGAGCCTCTCCTGCATCTGGGATTCCATGGCGGCCGACTTCTCCGATATCTGCCTGTCTAAGCCAGCCGCATTCTCAGAAAGCTTTGAATCGAGGATCTTGTCTGCGCCGGTGAGCCGCGCATCGAGGTCCTTTGTCTTCTGGTCGAGTCCGGCGAGCCTGCTTTTCATCTCCTTTATCGACTCGACCCCCCTGAACAGGCCCGTCTTGACGGCATCAAGGTTCTTTATCTGTGACTGCAGGGTGCCCAGAAGCTCCAGCTTCTTCCTGTTCTGGGCGGCGTGTCCCCTGACGCTCGCAATGCTTGCCCTCTCGGTCTCAAGGTCCTTTCTTATGGCCTGCAGGTCCAGGGCGGACCTGTCCATCGCCGCGTCGATAGCCTTTATCGCGATGGCGTTTCCCCTGATACCCTTCTGCATGGACGCTATGTCCGATGATAGCTTCGTCTCCGTCTGGGCGGACTTCTCCCCGATGGATGACTCCAGTCCCGAAAGCCTCTCCTTTATGACGGCGACGCTGCCGCTCAGCGCCTCCAGGTCCTGGACCCCCTTGAGTAGGACCTGCCCCGCCTTCTCGATCTCCCTCACCTTCTCACGCACAGTGGACAGGCTTCCTATCTTCTTCTCCAGCCCGTCGATATACCTGGTGAGCGTCTTGTCATCATCCTTGGTTTCCTTGACGCCCTTCTGGGCATCCTCCGCCGCGCTCTGGGCCCGCTGTATCCTCTCGCCTACCTCAAGCAGCGCGGTCTTGTGATCATCCGATCGCTTCTCCAGCTGTGATATCCCGGCAGCAAGCCTATTCTCGATACCGGCTATGCCGCCGTCCAGCTCCCTGATCCTCTCGCTGATAGCGGCCATCGCCTCAGAAGTAGAATTCGCCTTCTGGGAAACGCCCCTTATCTCGAGCCTGTTCGACTCAACGACCTTTGTGAGCTCGTTTGCCAGGACATCGTACCTGGCCCTGAGCTCGTCCTTCTCCTTCTTCAGCTCGGTTATCCCGCTTCTTATCCGTTTGAAGGTGTCCATTTCAGCCCTCTATCTCCTTCAGCAGCCTGTCCAGCTCGATCTTGTACTCCTTCTTCCAGCTTACGATCTCGCCGAGCACCTTCTGCAGCCTCTTGTCCAGCAGGTCCAGTCGCTTCCTATTCGCGGCTGATAGCTGGGTGTTCCTGCCCGCGTGGCCGCCGAGTTCCTGAAGGCCCCTTCCTACAATATCGACAGACTTGGCAAGGCTTGCGTGCCTGCTGTCCAGGCCGGCTGCCTGCCTGCCGAACGCCACCTTCTCGCTTGCGATCATGTCCTTTAGGTCGCTTTTCAGCTTAGCGGCGGTCCCGGCCATGTCCTTGCTGGCCTTCAGCGCCGCGTTCTCGAGAGTGGAGCTTGTGCTTGCTGCCAGCTTGTCCATGGAACTGCCGAACATCTCCATCCTCTTCTCCATGTCGTTGACGCTCTTTGCCATTCCCGTGACCATGGCAGTGAGCGAGTGAAGGCCCTTCACCTCGGCCTTGAGCGCAGCGTTCTCCTCCCTCAGCGCATGCACGTCCTGCTTCAGGTTGTGCCTTGCCGTCGAGAACGCCCTTACGCTCTCCTCTGTCATCCTGGCCTCGGCGGCATCCACCCTGCTCTTTATCTCGGCTTTCATTACGTCGAGCTGTTTTTTGAGCTGCATGTCGTCCTTCTCGGATTTGTCCATGAACTGCTGGGAGATTGCCTCCATCCTCGACTGCAGCGCCGCGTCGGCCTCGTCGGCCCTCCTCAGGCCCTGGGCCATGGCTTTTAGGTCCGGCGAAAGGGACTTCAGCCTGGCGACGTCCTTTGAGAGCATGTCGGTCCGCGAGCGGACGGTGTTTAGGCCCGCCAGGTTATCCTCCTTTAGCTTCGATATTATGGCGGCGTTCTCCTTTCCGAGCTCGGAGCTGATCAGCTTCACCCTCTCGTCTATCTTCTTGTCGATCT
This sequence comes from uncultured archaeon, assembly GCA_964424395.1. GTDB lineage: Archaea > Aenigmatarchaeota > Aenigmatarchaeia > QMZP01 > JAFGSV01 > JAFGSV01. Next base: position 6,172 of record CAYRIP010000040.1, read on the forward strand.
TCTCCAGCTCGTTCTTGATTATGATCCGGTTCCTCTCGAACTTGTCCTTGAATGCGCCGATGTCTTCGTTCACCCCGGCTTCCGTGGTCTGCATCCTCTCCCTCATCGCGCCGGCCTGCTTGACGAGCTCCCCGAGCTTTCCCCGAAGCTCCCTCAGCCCGGCTATCTCACCGCTTGCAGCGGCCAGCCCGCTGTCAAGGCTCGATATCTTGTTTAGGATCGCCTTCTCGGAATCCTTTTGGACCTTAGCGTTGCTGTCGATGCCCTTCTCCAGCATCCTGAGCCTGTCGTCGACGCTCTTCATCCCGGAGCCCAGCTCGGACTTGATGCCTGAAGCGGCGCTTCGCACCTTGCTGTCGAGCTTCCTCTCGAAAGAGAGCCTGGCGGAATCGGCTCCTTCCAGCTGCTTGCCAATGGAAGCCTGCATCTCCTCGAGCTTGAGCCTGGTCTCGCCGAGGTTCTTCTCGTCTATCCGTCGGAGGTCGCTCGAGAAGGAAAGGACCTTCTTGTCGACATCGGCGGCGATCCTCTTCATAGCCTCGTTGATTTCCGTCTCCTTTCTGGCCATGCTGCCCTTGACCCTTCCCTCAAGCTTCTCCATGTCGAGCTTTGTCTGGCTGAGGTTTCCTATGGTCTCCGAAAGCCTGCCGTCCAGGCCGCCTATGTCCTCCTCGAACTTCATTATTGCCTCGATATCCTTGCCTATGATGAGGTTTCGTTCCCGTAGCATGTTGATCTTGGTGTTAAGGTCCTTGTCGAGGGACGAGACCCTCGCGGCAGTCTTCCTGTCCAGGGCGGCCTTCATCGTCTCCAGCCTCTTTTCCGTCTCGGCCTGGGCGCCCGCGAGCCTCTCCTCGATCGCGGCGTCTCCCTTCGCCATCCTGGTGATGGAGCCCTTGATCGCAGAGCTGAGCTTTGTCTCCCTCGCGTTCAGATCCTCTGCCAGGGATGATATCCTGGAATCCAGCTTCTCGAGGGCCTCGTTCAGGGACTTCTTTATGGAAAGTACGGATTCGCCGAGCAGCTTGTCCTCGGAAGAAAGCTTCCTCGAACCGCCCTCGAGCTTGTTTAGCCTCTCGACCACGGGATTGACCTGGTTGTTTATGAAGTAGAGCAGCCTCTTCCCCGCCTCGCCGTAGACATAGGACGCCTCCTTGAGCTTGTTCAGCAGGTAGTCGTTCCTGCTCTTAAGCAGGGTGTTCTCCTTCTTTAGAGTCTGGGCTGCTGTCTTCTGTTCGTGCGCGTCATCCCTGAGGCGCTTGAGCTCCACTTCGACTTCGCTTATCTCGTCCATCCTAATCACATCACACTTTCATTATCATCAATACGATCACTCATCGTCACTTCAGCTCGTGCAAGAGCATGGCGACCCTTGCCTTCTGGGCATTGATCGTCTCCTCGAGCTTCCTCTTCTCAGCGGCGTGCTGCTTGATGAGCGCATGGAAATCCTTCTTCTCGCTCGAGACCCTCTGCTCGAGGCGCTTGAAGGAATCCCGAATTGCATTGATGTCCTTGGCCATGGCGGCGATCCTGTCATGCAGCTTCTTCGTCGGAACGGCCCTCTCATCCAGGTCGTTGATCCTCTGCTCGAGGCCGTCTGCCCTGCGGACGACGAACTCCCTTATCTCCAGTATGTCCTTCGTCTGGTTGTTCAGCTCG
>CAYRIP010000041.1:0-5005 GCA_964424395.1 uncultured archaeon
AGATGTCCTTCTTCAGGTCTATCAAGATCGGCAGGGAAGCCGACATATTCTACTCGAATGGCATAGTCTCCGGGTTCGCCGGGCTTCTTCTGGGCAGGATCCTTCGGAAGAAATCGGTGTATCGGCCCGCCGGGATAGGCTTCGTCCAGTTCGGATACCCCCTCAGGCCTTTGCTGTTCGCCCTGGAGAGGATGGTATTCAAGAAATCCGATGCCGTTGTATTCCATTCCGAGGGGGAGAAGAGGAACGCCCAGTCATTCTTCAATCTCAAGCTGGGCAACGGCCACGTCATCCTAACGGGATTCCCCGTGCACGAGTTCCGGAAGGGGAAGAGGAGCGCCGGCAGCGTGAGGCGCGAGCTGGGGATTGGCGATGAGGCCGTGATAACGTCTGTAGCCAGGTTCGTCCCTGTCAAGGGCCTCGGATACCTGCTCGAGGCGTTCGCGGGCCTCCAGGGAGGGCCGAGGCTCCTTCTCGTGGGATCGGGGCCCGAGCTCGAGAAGCTGAAGCGCAAGAGCAAGGAGCTCTACATCGACGACAGGGTGGTGTTCGCCGGTTTCAGGCATGATATTCCCGACATACTCTCGATCTCGGACATATTCGTCATCTCATCCCTCTTCGAGGGCCTCCCGACATCGCTGCTCGAGGCGATGGCAGCAGGAAAGGCGTGCGTCGTCACCGACATAGGCCTGCCGATCAAGCACATGAAGACCGGGCTCGTCGTGAGGCCGAAGGACCAGTTCGCCCTCAGGAACGACATACAGGCGCTCATCGATGACAAGGGACTGAGGAAGAGGCTTGGGGAGAACGCGAGCCGCTTCGTCGAGACCGAATGCACGCAGAGGAAGTCGGCTATGAAGCACTACGAGCTTTTCAGGAAGCTCGTCAAGGGGAGTTAATTGAAGAGGATGCTTTAGCAAGATATCATCAGGGTATGTGATTTTCATGAACGCTGGGATCGTATTGAGCTTCCACGGGTCGATAAACGGGATAATCGAGAAGGCTGGCGGCAACGCCAAGAAGGTTTCCGAGCTGATGCTCATCAGGAAGTACGCTGAGAGGTTCGACAGGGTCTTCGTCTTCAGCCACGACTCGGAATCATGCGAGCATCACATGCCGGAGAACTGCAGCCACATAAAGCTTAGGAACAGGTTCATCTACATCGCGTTCGGCTGGATCGTACTCCTTTACTTCACATGGAGGCAGAAGCTAGGCATAATAAGGCTTGTTGGGGCCGCCGCCCTTCCCACGCTCTTCATCACCGGGTGGGTGGTCAAGTCCAGGATAATAATAAAGTACTACTACCTCTGGTACAATACCGCGGGCAACAATCTCAAGAGATGGCTCATAAAGAGGGCTGAGCGGTTCCTGATCAGGCCGCTGGATGATGTGATCGCCGCCAACAGCGACGTCCAGGACTTCATCGGCGATCCGAAGAAGATAATGGATGTCAACGAGGGCATCATAACCGAGGAATTCGACCCGGACAAGATAATCGGCGACGAGCTGATGACAAGGATCGGCGGTGTGAAGCTGATATTCGTGGGCAGGCTCGTGGACATCAAGGACCCGGTCACCCTCCTGGAGGCGTATGAGCTGGCCAGGGAGGAGATATTCGACCTGAGGCTCGTCATCTGCGGAGACGGCCCACTGAGGCCCGAGCTCGAGAAGATGGCCGACAAGGGCGTCCATTTCCTGGGGTTCGTGGGGAACATACCCTCATTGCTGAAAGGTGCTGACATCTTCGTGATAACGTCGCTCTACGACGCCTCACCCAGGAGCCTGATGGAAGCCATGTGCATGGGGCTTCCCACGGTCGCCACCAAGGTCGGTGGAGTGCCGGAGTACCTTACAAACAACTCCGGCTACCTGACCCCGCCCAAGGACGCCGAGGTGCTGGCGGAGAAGATCGTGAAGCTGGCAAGGGACAAGGAGCTGCGGGTTGAGATGGGGAAGAACGCCAGGCGGAGGGTGCTTGAGAAATACGACCTTGCGAAGAACCTCGAGAAGGAGCTCGGCATTATCCTAAAAGGCGCGTGATGCTCATGGCAGACAAGTCCGTATCCTTCATAATACCAGCATACAACGCCGCCGGCAACATAGGCAAATGCATAGACTCCGTGCTGAGCCAGGGAGTCCCAAAGGAGGTCATCGTCGTGGATGACGGCAGCACCGACGGGACCGCGGGCATCGTAAGGAAGTACGGGAAGCGCGTGCGATACGCCAGGCAGGAGAACGGCGGCCCCGCCTCGGCAAGGAACAGGGGGCTTAGGATGTCCAAGGGGGGATATATAGCCTTCGTGGATTCTGACGTGATACTCCCGAAAGGTTGGGCCAAGCAGGCCCTGATCATCCTCGCGCCAAAGGAGATCGCCGGTGCGGGCGGTCCGGGAAGGAGCACCGACGACAGCCTGGTCTCCGAGGCTCTGGACGGCCTTCTCATGGGAGAGACGTCCCCTACAGAAGACAGGCTCATAGGGTCCGTTGCCACTATGGACATCGTCTACAAGAGAAGCGCCATATCGGGCATGAGCTTCGACGAGTCGTTCACGAGCGCTTCCGGCGAGGACCCGGACTTCAACTTCAGGCTGGTCAAGAAAGGGCACAAGCTCGTCTATTCCCCGAAGCTATGGGTCCATCACAAGCACCCGATGACTCTCATGGGCGTGCTCAAGAAATGGTACAACTACGGTAAGCACTACAACCAGCTCTACTCCAAGCACAAGGACCTCAGGGGGGCCGAATACTATGTGAGGATCTCGTACATGCCGCTGCTCATCGCCTTCATTCTGCTCGCTTTAGTGAACGCCAACTTCGCGCTACTTGCGGCCGCCCAGGTGCTTCTGCTATTCCTGCTCTATGTGAAGAAAGGCATAGAGATAGGGGCAGGCCTGAAGATCATCCCGTTCTCAGCGATCCATACGATGAAGCAGCTTGCGCAGCTCACGGGAACCGTTGTCGGATTGAAGAAGCCCAAAGGTGGTTCCTGAATGGGGATCTCGATGCTGGACCTCTCAAGGAAGAAGGATGCCGACAGCTTCATACGATTCAACGGGGAGATATTCCCAAGAAGGAAGTGCGTCAGGGACCGCTTCTTCTGGCAGTATGTGGACAACCCGGCACTGACCGATAAGAAGCATCCTTATGTCCTGCTATACGAAGAGGACGGGAAACTGATGGGGCAGTCCCTGCTGAACCCATGCTGTTGGCGATACAACGGCAAGGAATACAAGGGCTACTTCGGCTGCGACTACTTCGTCGTGCCTGAACACAGGGGGGCCGGCGGCGCTGCCCTCGCGATGAAGACCATTAAGGACAAACGGGATTACTTCGCCATCGGCGTCTCAGAGGTGGCCCAGAGGATATGGAAGCGCCTCGGCGTGAGGATTGTCGGGAAGGTTCAGCTATTCATCTGGTTTTGCTCACCGTGGGTCCCCTTTCGCCTGGTAATGAACGCATTGCTTGGGAAGGGCGAAGCTAAAGGATCTCCAAGATTCCCTGAAAGGATATCGGCAGGCGGCTCTGAGTTCCGGCTTCAAAAAAGCGTTGGCAGATGGAATGACAGGCCATGGAAGGACACCCTGCAGTTCTCAAGATCGGCGGATTTCCTCAAGTGGCGGTTCTTCGATTCCCCCCTCGGTTACGGCTTCTATTCAAGCTCCGGAAAAACCCCGATGTACTTCGTGGTCAGGAGGTTTTCTTCAAAGGGAATCACGATGCTTCTTCTTGTCGATTACAGGGTCCCAGGCAAAGACGCCTCTTCATATAAGTCGGTGCTTGATGCAACAAAAGCGCTAGCCGATCATATGGGATGCGGCGGTGTGATCGCTGGCAGCTCCCATTCATTCTTTGACAGGCTGCTCAAAGAGAGCTCATTCAGGGATCTTAAGAGCGGAAGCGTCATAATGACCAATACAGGGAAGGTGGATCTTCAAGGCGCTCTTGAGAGGCGGGATTCCATTTATGCGACTATGGCAGATTCCGATCCCGACATGAACTTCGAGGACCCCATGGGGATGGCGATCGGCAAGGTCAAGAGAAAACTCAGAGGGATATTCAGATGAACATTAAAAACGCCCTTCTGTTTGAGAGGGTCGTCAGCATATTGATGTATTTCACCGGGCTGCTTTCATTGTACCGGTCGCTTAAGCGCAGCCGGACAGTCATCCTGACATACCACAGGATCAGGTCGGATGATGCGGTAGAAAAAAATGAAGTGTCGATTCTGTCGAAGTCTAATTTCGATAGGCATATAAGCTATCTGTCGAAGCACTACGAAATAATCACGCTTTCGGGCTTCGTGCGGCTAACGAAAGCCGGAAAGAAGCCTCCAAGGAAATCGGTCATCATAACATTCGACGACGGATACCGCGACAACTTTACGAACGCATACCCCGTCATGAAGAAGCACAATGTGCCAGCAACCATATTTCTCATTACTGGAAAGATTGGGTCAAAGGACTTCCTATCGCCCGAAGACATCAAGGAGATGAGCGGCCTGGTCGACTTCGGGGCTCACACGGTATCGCACGTGATCCTGGCCGATGTCTCGCTCACAAAGGCCAAGGATGAGATAGAGGGGTCGAAGCGCGATCTCGAGAAGCTGCTGAAAAGGAAGGTCGGTCTGTTCAGCTACCCGAGCGGCGGGAGCCACGATTACAGCGATGCCGTCAAGAGGGTGGTCAAGGAGGCCGGATTCGACTGCGCTGTCACGACGATGAACGGCGACAACGGCCCCGACAGCGACATGTTCGAGCTGAAAAGGATAGGCATGTCCCATGAGAACAGCTTCACTGTCTTCAGGGTGAAGTCCGCTGGGATGCTGAACGCTCTTCTCAGGATGATAAAGGGAAGGATGAGCGTATCGGTTCCGGGTCACCTGAAGGCCGGGAAATGAGCGCGGGATTACAGGATCGTCGTCACTTCTTGCCGAAAAGCCTCCAGCTCTTCCCATCAAGGCTTGTGACCCTGATGCCAACAAGCTTCGCATCCTTTCCCCACTGGA
>CAYRIP010000041.1:5015-7711 GCA_964424395.1 uncultured archaeon
GTGTATAATAGTTGTTAACAGGCGTCGCAAGCTGGTCGAAAGCGTCCTGGTGCTTCGATTTGAACTCGAACTTGGCCCAGTCCTTGAACGGCAGGTATCTTGCGATTCGTGATGCACCGAGCCTGTTTAAGGATTTGTAGATCAGGTTGGTGAAATGGTATATCGACGCCGGGATGTAGCAGAAATAATAAAGCGTCCTGTGCGACATCCTGGTCGTGGCCTTCCTTATGATCCCCTCAACGACGTGTATCTTGAACCACCTCCCCTCCCTGCCATACAGCCATACGAATACGTCGGTGTTCTTCTTCGCAAGATCGACCAGCCGCAGGAATCCCTGCTTCGGCTTCGGCAGGTGATGAAGGACCCCTATGGACATGATGAAGTCGAAATCGCGCCTGAAGGGGGGATTGTAGATGTCACCCTGGACGATATGGACCTTAGGCATCCTGCCGCAGTTCTTGAACGCCGCCTCCACGGCATCGCTTAGGTCGAATCCGACGACCTCAGCTCCCCACTTGGCGGAGAAGTATGTGTGCCGCCCGAAGCCGCAACCGGCATCGAGCACCAGCTTCTTCTTGAAGAAGGACGGCTTGATCGGGGCTATGTAGTTCAGGAAGTTCTTCTCATGCTCCTTCCTGATGACCGGGAAGACGTTCCACTGGAAGCCGAACGACTCGCTCGTCTTCTTCTTGAGGCCCTCTTCGAACTTTCCGCCGCTTCTGAGCAGGTCCCTTGGGACCTTGTCCCTATGCTTTTCAAGGAACCGGCACATCAAAGGGCTGCTTATCATGCCAAGGGGCAGCATCCTAGGGATCCCGTTGATGATGGGATAAGACCTTTTGCATTCCTTGCACCTAAGCACGCCTTCTATGATTTCCTTTCCGTCCCTGCTGAACTCATCAGCCTCAAGGCTTCCTGAGCAGTCAGGGCATGCCAGTATGTCGAGTGCTCTAAGCTTCATGAGAAACACCGCTTGTCCAATAACCTGAACCTAGATTACAGGATTAAATAATATATTGATTATCCGCCGCTCAGCTGTCTTTTGCCATCTTCCTGAGTATGCCGAAGAACTCGGTGATCTTCGGGTTCCCAAGGTCGTTTCCGGTGTTGGTCGACCAGAACCCGTAATCGCTGTGGTCGCCGAATGGGCCGACGGCCTTCATGCCGTGATCAGAGAGCACGATGACCCTGTTGGCCGGGTCGCTCCTCACCTCTCCTGCGATATCGTCGAGGTCCCTATATATCATCTTCATCATGGTGGTGTTGCCGAAGTTCAGGTGCCCGACCACGTCGGCGACGCTGAAATATCCTATGACAAGGTCATGGTCCTCCTTGATGGCGTCCATGAACCTGTCCCGAATCAGCCTGTGGTGCCTGAAGCACAGCTCGTTGTACTCCTGCTTGATCTTATCCTTCTTATCGGCTTCCTTTGTGCCGAAGAACTCCTTCAGGAGCTGCCTCTCCTTCTCGTGGTGAGCCAGGTCATAGGAATATGAAGGCAGGTCGATCACGGATTGCTGGCTGAAGAACCTAAGGAACGTCTCATCCATGTCCCAGCAGACGTTCCACATCTCCTTGTTGCCAAGAGCGAGGACTTCCTCCTCCTTGTTCTCGCCCGTCAGAAAGGAGCTCCATAGCACTATCGTCCGGGGCTGGCTGAAATCGCTTATGTCGGTCTTTCCGCAGTCATCCTGCTCGAGGTTCCTGCACTCGAACCGCTTGACAAGGTCATGCTCCAGGGCGTCAATCGCAAGAACCACAATCATTTCATGCCTCCGTTATTATCCCGCCGGCGACGGTGTCGAACCTCTCAAGGACGAACCTCCCAAGGGGCTGGATGTCATTGAAGCTCTCAACGACTATGGGCTTCTCCGTCTTGATTATGACGTCAGCTACCTCTCTGTTCTTCAGCTCGTCCATGTCATTTCCAAGGACCTTCAGGGTTGAAGAGTCTATCACCCTTGTCAGCCTTTCCACCTCGCACATCACCTTCTGGGTAGCGCACTTGATAGTTATCCTCTCGCCCTTCCTCAGGGGAACCTTGTCCATCCAGAATATGTGGGCCTTTATCTTGTTGGTGACCTTGGCCGGGTCCCCCTTATGGACTATGACATTGCCCGCGTCAAGGAACAGCTTGTCTTTGGTGGTCACCCCGATGCACCTTCCGGCCTCGGCTTCCTGCACCTGGCCGGGATACATCTCTATTGTGTCTATCTTGGTGTCTTCCCACGAGGGAAGCACAGTTATCTCATCGCCGGCTCTTAGCAATCCGCTCTCTATCCTGCCCGCGACGATCCTCTTCTCTGTGAACTTGTAGATGTCCTGTACGGGGAATCTCAGAGGCTTTGACCTGGCGCTCTCGGCCGGCCTGAAGGAATCCAGGGCGTCAAGCACCGTAGGCCCGTCATACCACTTGATATTAGCTGATCTCTTGGCGATGTTATCGCCCTCCTTGGCGGAAATGGGGATGATCATCGAGGGCTTGATCTTTATGCTGGACAGGAATGAAAGGGCGTCCTTCTTGACCTGCTCGAACTTCTCCTGCTTGTAGCCCACCATATCCATCTTGTTCATGACAACGATCACCTGCCTGAGCCCCAGCATGCCCAGTATGTAGGCATGACGCCTTGTCTGCTCCTCCACGCCCTCGTTCACATCGATTATCAGGATCGCCGCCTCGGCCTGGCTCGCCCCGG
>CAYRIP010000042.1:0-7586 GCA_964424395.1 uncultured archaeon
ATCTCGCGTTCGCCTGCGACCTTTCCCCATTGAGGCATGTTGATTATTTCGAGGGTAGGATTAATAACTGTTTTCACTTAAGCAATCCGAGCTCCATGCCAATCTCCAGCCAGGCCCATGCCCATATGATTGCTTCGAAGGACCTCACGAGGTCCCCCTTATCGTGAAAATGGGCGGAATCGCTAACATAAGCGTTTATGTTTCTGAGGAATTCGTTTCCTTTCGGGGCCGCGGGCCCGACATTCTCAAGTTTCTTTCCTATCTTCCCAGACCACTTCTTGATCTCTTGCTCGATTTTATTCTCGACTTCTCCTTCTCTCATCATTTAAATTTGGGGAACAAAGATAAAATATGTTGGATTCCATTTTCAGCGGTTTGCAGGGCATGATGCAGCAGCCAAACATTTGGCTGTTCTTCGTGCTTTTCTTCCTTTTCATAATAGTTGCGTACAAGGTCGTCAAGCTGATTGTAAGAGCGGCGATAGTCGCCGCTATTTCAGGGGCTTTCCCGTTCATTGCCAACGCCTTCCTTGGCATGAGCATCCCAATCACGTTCACGAACATATTATGGTTCGCTATGACCGGTTTAGAGATATTCTTCGTCTATCACATACTCGTGGGGATAGGGACAATCGCAGAATTAATATCCAAGCCGTTCTCTAGGAAAAAGACGAAGACTGTGGAGAAAGTAATAATAATGGAGAAAGCAAAGGATAAGGATGAAAAGAAAAAGCGAAAAGAAGGGAAAGGGAGCGAGGATTGAGATATCCGAAAGCAAGGATTACAAGGCCGTCTACGCAAGCGGCGTGTTCGGTGGACTTGACCCACATGACGGAAGGATAGTGTTTTTTCTCGACAGGATAATGCCAAAGATCAAAACCGCTTCCAAGGGAGCCATGGAACTGGAGAAGATAAACCGTGAGCTTCAGGTAGAGGTTCACATGTCACCCTCACAGTTCGCTTCGGTAGCGAAATGGATGATGGACCACGTTCACCTGTTCGAGAAGAGGATCAAGTCGGGCAAGATGCCACCTGAAGCAGCGGAGACGTCAGGCACTTCATACATCGGATGATTGAAGACGCATCAATCAGGCTTCACAGAGAATCGATATCATCCGTGTTCAATATTACAATCCCGAATGACTTCTGGTCATCGTAAATGCGCGGGCATGCGGTGTTTACAAGAACCTCAAACCCCATTCCGATGATCATGTCCGGTGTCAGTCTGTCGGCGGCAATTATGAAAGCGTCTTTGCCAATATTAGCTAATGATTCCCTGATCCGAAAAGCCCGCTTAGTGTTCATCTGTCCTTGCTTGGTGCTGATAAAGATCGCATACCTATTCAGTCCTCTTGCCTTCTCGATCCTCATCTGCCTCCTTATAGCCATCTTGTCCTTCTCAGGTGATAGGTCTTTTAGCTCACCGTTTTCGATATCAAGGAAGAACACCGGTTGCTTGGTTTTTTCAACCAGCCCAAGTGGATGGAACATTCCCGATCCATAATATAGGTAGCAATCAACCTTGCTTGCTATCGATTCTGCAGATGTGAAATCGCACCCGAGAACCTGGCCTTCCCTGAGATTATGAGATTTTCCTATGAAAACCCTGTGGCCCTCAGATTCCAGATATTCCTTTACCTTTCCCAGAGAACCGACATGCTGCACTGTCGTCACAAGCCCTATCGCACTGAACCCATGCAGCCTTCTTATGCTCTTCTTCAGTGGGATGACGGGGTCAAATTCTACATGATACTCATCGTAAATGACCGGGACTGCGGTCTTAAGACCCAGATCGCTGTGCCCAATATGGAGCACGGCGTCGCACCCGAGATCCTTGGCCTCTTTGTCCCTCAGGTCGCAGGATCCATAGCATGGTTCTACAAATATGATGCTCTTGATGCCGTTTTTCAAAAGGGTGTCCGTAATCCCGGCCGCCCCGGCCTTCAGCCCCTCAGGAACCTGCACAAGGACCGTCTTAGCTTTGGCATCATTCAGCTTCTTTAGCATTCCCTTTTCGTCAAGCATGACCTTATATAGATGATTCGTTTAAAAATCCATTCCGGAGTTCGATGATAGACGTTGTTTCGGATATTCATTTAAAAACCAGTGAAGGAGGATAACATAGAATATGGTAAATGGCAACGGAAAGCCTTTGAAGTCGAAGATGACTGGTTTCCATAAGATGACGCCAGACGATAAGCTGAAAGTGATCAAGGATTTCTCGAACCTGACTGACGAGGAAGCGGATCTCCTCAAGAAGACAGGCGCTCTTGATATCGATTCCGCAGGAAGGATGATAGAGAATGTCATCGGAACGACGGAGTATCCCTTTGGCATCGCCACCAACTTCCTGATAAACGGAAGGGATTACATCATCCCCATGGTCCTCGAAGAGCCAAGCGTTGTCGCCGCTGCCTCCAACGCAGCTAAACTTGCAAGGCCCAGGGGCGGTTTTTCGGCAAGCAGCGACGATCCTTTGATGATAGGCCAGATACAGCTCGTTGGCGTTGAGAATATCGAGGAGTGCAAAAAGAAGATAATGCTGAACAAGGAGAAGATCTTCGACATGGCTAATAAATGCGATTCGATACTTGTCAAGTTCGGTGGCGGAGTAAGGGATATCGAGATAAGGGATTTCGATACCAAGCGTGGCAAGATGCTTGTCGTTCATCTCGTTGTCGACGTCCGTGACGCAATGGGCGCCAACGCCGTCAACACGATGGCCGAGAGGGTCGCGCCCTTCCTCGAGGAGCTTACCGGGGGTAAGGTCCGGCTAAGGATAATAACGAATCTCGCTGACAGGAGGCTGGCAAGGTCAAAAGCGGTATGGGACAAGGATGTCTTGGGAGAGGAAACGATAGAGAGGATCCTCGATGCTTACGAGCTTGCCGAACACGATCAGTACAGATGCACCACCCACAACAAGGGGATAATGAACGGCATCGACGCCATAGTCATCGCGACTGCTAACGATTTCAGGGCAATCGAGGCCGGTGCGCACTCATACGCCGCCAGGAGCGGCAGGTATGAGCCGCTGACGAAATACGAAAAGGACGATGAGGGGAATCTCGTTGGCACCATCGAGCTTCCGCTTGCCCTAGGCCTTGTCGGGGGAGCGACAAGGACACACCCGATAGCGAAAATCGCTGTTAAGATACTAGGCGCCAAGAGCACCAAGGAGCTTGCTGAAGTTGTTGCAAGCGTCGGCCTCGCTCAGAACTTCGCTGCTCTTAGGGCACTGGCGACCGAGGGTATCCAGAAAGGTCATATGAAATTACATTCTCGCAACATAGCTATTATCGCAGGAGCCACCGAAGACCAGATAGACGAAGTCTCCAAGAGGATGGTCGAGGAGAACAGCATATCGGCAGGCAGGGCGAAGGAAATACTCGATGAGCTCAACGAAGATAGCGAATCTTCCGGGCCCTGATATGATTTTGAACATAAAATGATCTCAACCCGTAATCTCAATCATATTTTAAGTAAGAACAGACAAGAATAAAGTACAGTCTCGTAGTTGATATCATGAAACCAATGCTATTGATAAATTTCAAGACATATGAGCAGGGCACTGGAAAAAAGGCTCTCATGATTGCGAAAAAGGCAGAGTCTGTCGCCAAGAAGAATAAAGCTGACATCGTGCTTTCGGTCCAATTCACTGACATCGACAGGGTCTCTGGGGGTGTCTCCATCCCTGTATTTGCACAGCACATTGACCCTGTGGAGCCTGGATCCCACACTGGCTGGATCCTCCCGCAGTCGGTAATGGAAGCGGGAGCAAGCGGAACGCTCATCAATCATTCAGAGCACAATATCGACATGAAGAAGATCGAGGCCTGCGTAGGCAAGTGCAAAGAGCTTGGCTTGGTGTCGGTTTGTTGTGCAGCGACCCCATCAATCGCGGGAAGGATAGCTGCTTTCTCTCCTGACTTCATAGCAATAGAGCCTCCTGAGCTCATCGGCGGCGACATATCGGTCTCAAAGGCCAATCCCGGCATCATCACCAAAACAGTAGATACTGTCAGGAAAGTCAATCCCAAGGTCAAGGTTCTATGCGGTGCCGGTGTTTCTTGCAGGGAAGACGTCTCAAAGGCGCTTGAACTCGGTTCTGCAGGCGTTCTCGTTGCATCTGCAATAGTAAAATCAGACAAACCAGATGATGTTATCGTCGACCTTATCGGGGGGTTCTGCTGATGTACCATCACTACCTATGCTCCCCGTCCAGGATGAAGTGGGTAAGCAAAACGAAACCAAGCGGTTGCATATTCTGCAATATAGCCAAGGGCGACAAGAAGACCCCGAACATGGTCCTCTTGAAGAATGATTATTTCATCGTGACGATGAACATATTCCCATATAACACCGGGCATCTCCAGGTTTCTCCCATAAGACACATCACCAGATTGGAGGATCTGAGCGATGCTGAACTGTCGAAGTTGTTCATTTTGGTCAAAAAGTGTCAAAAACTCCTAAACAAGGTGCTATCGCCTATGGGTTTCAACACAGGTTACAATCAGGGTGGTGATTATTCCGGTGCATCTGTCGACCACTTGCACGTTCATATCGTACCCAGATTCAAGAGGGATTTCGGCTATATCGATATAATCGGCCGAACAAAGGTTCTGCCGGAACCTGTCGACATTACGTTCAAAAAGCTCAAGCGGCATGTAAAGATGTTGGAGTAGTGGTTCTTGTGTCCGGTTCTGTTATAAATCCAAGCATTTTCAGGGCGTATGACGTCAGAGGCGTCTATGGGGATGATATCACCGAAGAAATAATGAAAAGGATCGGGAATGCGTTCGCCAACCTGTTCGTGAAGGACGTGGCAATAATCGGCATGGACGGCAGGAAATCGGGTCCCTCGCTAAAGAAGGCGTTCATAGAGGGCTTCTTGGAGACAGGAAAGGATATAATAGATGTCGGTCTCGCCCCCAGGGGAGCCTGCCTCTTCTGGGCATGGAAGCTTAAGAAGCCAAGCGCCTACGTGACGGCGTCTCATCTCTCGAAGGAGTTCAACGGGGTTAAATTCTCATATGGTGATGCTGTTGAGTTCTTCGAGGACGACAACTACAAGGTTCGTGATGCCGTTATTTCCGGTAAATATGAAACAGCTAAGAAGGCAGGACATTGCAGCGATGCTAAAGTTATCGAGAAGTACAAGGATTTCGTCCTCTCGAAGATAAGGAAGGCATCAAGGCCCCTGAATATCATAGTCGATTGCGGGAACGGCACCGGTGGCATAGTCGCTCCCGACCTTTTCAGCAGGCTGGGATTCAAGGTAGATACACTCTTCGGAGACGTGGACGGGGAATTTCCCAACAGGTCTTCTGAAATTACGGAGGATACGCTCACCGAGCTGAAGAAAAGGGTCACGGGGTTCGATCTTGGCATCGCATTCGACGGCGATTCGGACCGGATGACCCTTATGGATGAGAAAGGAAGGCTCCTGGGCCCTGAGCTCACATCTCACATCATCCTCATGGAGATTTCCAAGCATGAACAAGGCCCCATCGTAGCGAATGTTGAATGCCTAAAGATAATGGATGAGATAGCCGAGAAGCTGGGAAGGGAGATATTCAGGATAAGGGTTGGTAACTCCTTCATGGTCCGCGAGGTAGAGAAGAGGGGAGCCTGCCTTGGCGTTGAGCGGAGCGGGCATTTCTGCATCCCGTCCATCATCCCCATGGATGACGGTATAGCCGCTAGCCTATACGCCGCTTCCGTGCTTTCCAGAACGGGCAAGAAGCTTTCTGAGATTGCAGATGAGATGCCCCTTTATCCGTTCAAGAGGTTGAAGGCCGAGTGTTCCGATGAGACCAAGTTCGTTGTCATCGAGAATCTGAAGAAGAGGCTGGCAAAGGAATACGATAAGGTCAACACGATGGACGGTGTCAGGGTAGATTTCGATTATGGCTGGGCGCTCATCAGAGCCAGCAACACCGGTCCGATAATAAGGCTCAGCATAGAAGCTGTAGATGAAAAGAGAATCGAAGAGCTGAGCGATAAGTTCCTATCAATCCTAAAAGAAGAGATCAAGGAAGTCAGATCTTCCTGAACCTTTTTTCCATCTTCTTGAGAACGCCGGGCAGCGTCGTGTACTCCATCTCGTCCGCACTGAGCCTGTGGGGCTCGAAAGGGCCGTGCATTCTCAGATAATCAGCTATCTCGTTCGCCTTTTGCCTAGCCCTGTCGAATGAAACGTCCTTGAACATGTCGGTTGGGCCCTCGAGAACACCATTTGCAAGCTGGAAGCCTGCGCATATCACCCTTGGCGGGCCGTCGAACCTGCTAGGTGTCGCCTGATCGAAGCCAACCGCCATGAAGGGGCCATGGTGCGATCCCCTCATCCACCCAGCAACTGTGTAAGGGAACGCGAATGGCTCTAGCACTTCTCCAACCGCGGGAAGCCCCGACTGAGCCCTGACCATCATGACGGGATCGTCCTTTCCTACGTATCGCCCCGCAAGAAGGCTCAGCCTCTGCGTAGATGTTGAAGCTGCGATCATCTTATCCGAATTCCTGAAGATGTGCTTGACCACGTACCTGGATGGCTGCCCTATCAAGGCAAGCAGGTCGTATATCTCATCCGGGCACTTCAGCATGACCTTCTTGTGATCGAAAAGGTCGTGGACCTCGAACGTGAATCCGTCATGCATGTTTGGGTCGATTACAAGCCCTGCCGTGCTGAAAGGGTCCGCGAACATCTTGTAGAGGGCGAAGTTCCAGGCTCCCGGCTCTGTCTTGTCGGCCATGAAAACCATTATGGGCTCGGACTTCCTCTCCTCGATCTCCATCTCGGCGACTCCTGGCCCCATGCCTTTGACGTTCCCGGAGAAGGTGTCCTTCAGCAGGTCCTGGCCAGCGCCGTAGAGCTTCAGCTTCTTGGCCTCTGCCGTTCCCTTGACGAAGACGTCCCAGGCCATCTTGTGGATCTCCTTGTTGTCGACGCCCTTCTTGTGGGTCATTATCAGCTCCAGGTCGTCACCGCAATGAAGGACCTTGAAATCGATAAGAAGCTTGCCCTTCTGCTTGCTAAGCTCCCTCTTCGCGATCTCCATAAGGGCAGGATGCATGCTGGAATGCCCAGGGAAACCGCCAATGTCAGCCTTTATCACCGAAAGCGTCAGTTTCATCAAAAACCACTTAATAGACTAAATGATTTCATTATTTAAAAGTTTTAGTTATTCATCATCCTTTCTTTGCTTCTTCTTGGCTGTCTTCTCTATGTCTTCCTCGATCTTGCGCTTCTCGTCATCCAGAGCGTCTATCATCTTGTCGAATCCGCTTTCGACCTTGTCAAGCATCTCCGCATTCTTCGTTCCCGCTTCGGGCTTGGCAGCACCCTGCTGCTCCTTGGTTTCTGCCTTTGCTTCCTTTGCTTCTGGCGGCTTTACATATCGTTTCTTCGCAGGCTTCCTGATGGGCTTCTTCTCCTTCTCAATCTCGATCGTGGCCATAATCAGGTCCTTCTTCTTGTCAGCGGGCCTCTCCGCAGCTGGCAGTGCCCCGCTGGCTTCCTTCTTCTCGGAAGGCTCGTGTTCCTCCTTCTTATCAGGCTTCACCGTAGCCCTCTTCTCGTCCCTTGCC
>CAYRIP010000043.1:0-7477 GCA_964424395.1 uncultured archaeon
ATCTCTCCTTTCTATTCTAATCTTATGAGAAAGCCAGGTTATCCGGAAAGAGGAGAGCTGGTCGTATGCGAGATAAGCAAGATCAACCCCAACTCCGCGTTCGCGAGGCTGCTTGAGTACGACAGGTCCGGGATGATCCACGTATCCGAGGTCGCCAAGAGGTGGGTCAGGAACATAAGGGAGTTCGTCAAGCAGAACCAGCTCGTCGTCTGCAAGGTCACAAGGGTCGACGACAACTACATCTCGCTCTCCGTCAAGAGGGTGAACAAGAACCAGGCGGACAGGAGGCTGCAGGAGTTCAAGAGGGAGAAGAACGCCGAGAAGTTCCTTGAGATCGTCGGCAAGCAGCTCGAGATGGACCTCGACCAGACTTACGAGGCGGTCGGGCACCAGCTCCTGGAGGAGTTCGGGTCCCTGCACAGGACTTTCGAGATAGCATTGAAGAATCCCGACCTGCTGACGGAGAAGGGCGTCGATAAGAAATGGGCCGACGCTATAATCGACACCGCGAAGAAGAACTTCGTTCAGAAGACCTATGAGGTGAAGGCCGAGCTGACCCTCATATGCTACTCCGCAGGAGGGATAGACGTGCTGAAGAGCATACTTGCCGATGTCGCGGGCAAGGGGCTGGAAGTAAGGTACATATCCGCCCCGAAGTACAACGTCGTGGGAAAGGGCGAGAACATAAGGACGGTCAAGGAGAATGTCGAGGCAGCGTGCGAGGAAGCTATCAGCACGATGGAGGGCGCGGGAGGCGAAGGGAGCTTCTCCCTGTCGGGCAAGAGCGAATAGGGGCTGCCCGGTTTCATATTCGTAGAAGTTTTTGAGGAAGCGTGGGATGATGGTTCTGGACAGTTTCGGCGGATCGCTGAAGAGCATATTCAAGAAGATCACGGGCTACTCGCTCGTGGACAAGGAGAAGGTGGAATCGGTAATAATAGAGCTGCAGAGAGCCCTGATACAGGCGGACGTCGACGTGGGTCTTGTGGCCGAGCTTTCAGAAAGGATAAAGAAGAACGTTCTTAAGAAGAAGCTGCCCCAGAGCATGACGCTAAAAGAGGTCCTGATAAAGGGGCTCTACGACGAGCTAGTGTGGTTCCTTGGGGAGAAGCCGGCGACCGTTGAGCTCAAGAGCCAGAAGATACTTCTCATAGGCCTTTTCGGGTCGGGCAAGACCACCCATTCGGGCAAGATCGCAAAATGGTTCCAGGCAAGGGGCCTGAACGCGGGCATGGCGGCTTGCGATACCCACAGGCCGGCTGCGCAGGACCAGCTTGCCCAGATCGGCAAGAAGATCAATGCTCCTGTCTACGCCGACGGCAAGAAGCCGCTTGACATCGCAAAGAATGCGATGAAGAAGAGCAAGGACCCCATCCTGATATTCGATTCCGCCGGCAGGGACGCCCTTGACAAGGAGCTCGCCGACGAGCTTTCTGAGATGGGCAAGGCGATCAAGCCCGACGAGGTATGGCTGGTGATCCCAGCAGAGCTGGGCCAGGACGCAGGGAAGCAGGCGAGCGAGTTCAGCAAGCTGGTCGGCATAACCGGCATCGTGGTCACGAAGATGGACGGGACGGCGAAAGGAGGGGCCGCCCTCGCCGCGTGCAGGGCCGCCGGGGCGAGCGTCAAGTTCATAGGCAAGGGAGAGCAGCCTTCGGACATGGAGCTCTTCGACCCGAAGAGGTTCATAGGCCGGCTCATCGGCTACGGCGACCTGGCCGGACTGATGGACAAGGCAAAGGAGATAGGCATAGACGAGGACGCCGCGAAGAGGATGCTCGACGGCAAGTTCACGATGCACGACTTCCAGGGACAGCTCAAGTCCATGCAGGGCATGGGCCCGCTGAACAAGGTGATGGACATGATCCCCGGGGCGTCGTCAGGCCTCATGAAGAAGCTTCCCAAAGGATTCATGGATGTCCAGGAAGGGAAGATGAAGAGGTGGGAGCATATCATCAAGTCCATGACGCCCGGCGAGAAGGACAGCCCCGATATCATAAACGTAAGCAGGGTCAAGAGGATCGCCGCCGGGTCCGGGACCAACCAGCAGGAGGTCAGGGAGCTTCTCAAGAACTACAAGCAGATCAAGAAGGTGATGAAGCTCACCAAGGGCGGTAAGGCCTTCAAGAGGGGACCTTTCGCTAAGTTCGCGAAGCAGCTCGGGATGGGCATGTAGATATGAGCCGTAATATGAAATCCATTGCCGTGGCATTTTCCTGTATTTTCCTGGTTCTCGTCGCGTCTGGTTGCATATCTCACGATGCTCAGGATGATATGGGCGATGGGGGCGAACCGGACGAAGCCTGTTTCGAGGGTACGTGCTTCCAGGTAGAGATCCCTGGCAATGATGAGGAAATGGCAATAGGCCTCATGCACAGGGAGAGCATGGACCAGGGGAAAGGGATGCTCTTCATTTTCAAGCAAGAGGGCATCTATCCTTTCTGGATGAAGAACACGATCATACCCTTGGACATAATCTGGATGGATGGCGACGGGCGGGTCGTTTTCATCAGCAGGGACACGCAGCCCTGCGAATCGGACCCGTGCCCGAGCACGAATCCCTGGAGAGGGGCGAAATACGTTCTGGAGATCAATGCCGGGATATCCGACCGGATCGGTCTTCAGGTCGGGGACGAGATGGATATTCGCGTTTGACGGAAGGCAGTAACTCAATATTTTATAAATCAACCTTATTCAATTGATTCACATGAAGAAGGAAGCAGCCAAGGAGCTCAGGAAGCCCGCAGTGCTGTCGGTGGCCAAGGAAGTCCTCGGAAGGGGGAAGGTATGCGACAACTGCCTCGGCAGGCAGGCCGCCCATGTATCGACGGGGATGACGAACAGGGAGCGGGGCAATGCCCTAAGGAGTATGCTTGGCGCCGGCAGGGAGCCTGCGAAGTGCGGCGTCTGCATGGGGATCTTCAAGAGGATCGGCGATTACGCCGACGCCGCGGCAAAGATGCTCTCGAAGATCGAGTACGGGACCTTCCTTGTCGGCACCAAGATGAGCTGCGATTTCATCAAGGCCGAGGAGGCCCTGTGGGAGGATGTCGGCATAGACTACTGCGAATCGATACGCTCAGAGCTCAACAGGGAACTCGGGAAGCTGATATGGGATAAGGTCAAGAAGGACGTCGACGAGAAGAGCCCGGACGTCCTGGTCATACTCAATCTGGACAAGGGCAGGATAGAGCTGCAGGTCAAGTCGCTCTTCATTGCCGGAGGCTACAAGAAGCTCGTCAGGGGCATCCCACAGACGAAATGGGACAAGTACAGTGAGACCGTCGAGGACATCATCGCCGCGCCACTCATCAAGGCGACGGGCGGGGATGAGCATGCCATGCACGCCGCCGGCAGGGAGGACATAGACGCCAGGTGCCTCGACTACAGGCCGTTCGTCTTCGAGATCAAGAAGCCCGTAAGGCGCAAAATCGACCTGAAGAAGATTCGGGCCGCGATCAAGAGGTCGAAGAAGGTCGAGGTATCCGAACTGGCTTTCACAGACAAGAAGCAGGTGGCCCTGGTCAAGTCCATGAGGCACGACAAGTCATACTCCGTCATAGTGGAATTCGGGAAGCCCGTTGAGAGGATCGAGGTTGTGGACGGGGTCAGGGGCTATGTGAGGCAGCAGACACCCACCAGGGTGGTGCACCGAAGGGCCGACAAGGTGAGGAAGAGAATGGTCATCGATATCAAGTGGAAGAGGATAAACAATAAAAAGTTTGAGTTACAAATAAAAGGAGAAGCGGGATTATATATCAAGGAGCTTGTGACCGGCGATTCGGGCAGGACGAAGCCTTCGATCGCCGGACTGCTCAAGAATCCTGCGACCGTCAAGTCGCTTGACGTGATAAAGATTTGGGATTGATTTGATATGGTAAGGGCATCCAAGGGGCTCAGGACAGGGACGAGAAGAAAGCTTAGGAAGGACAGCAGGGCGAAGTTCACGATAACTCCCCACCTGAGGGTCTTCAAGGAGCAGGACAAGGTCATTGTCAGGCCCGATCCCAGCTCCCATCGGGGGATGCCGCATATAAGGTTCAAGGGTGCATCCGGGATCGTTGTCGGCAGGAGGGGCAACGCGTACCTGGTCGAGGTCAAGGTCGGTAAAGGCCACAAGACCATAACCACGAAGCCCGAGCATCTGCTGCCAGTTATCGAAGGGGGATGATACGAATGGATATCAAGAGCGAGAAGTTCGTCACGCCATACGAGGCAAGGAAGATACTGAAGAAGAAGGGAAAGGAAACCGAGCTCAACTACGAGCAGAAGAACGCGTTCGACTACCTCAACAAGTTCTGCAAGGTGGCCGAGAAGGACATAGATGCGCTGGTATCGGAGCTTAGCGGCATCGAGAAGCTGAACGAGAAGCACGTAGTCGGGATCGTCGGCATGATGCCAAAGGACGATGATGACCTCAGGCTTCTTTTCGCAAACGAGAGGATAGTGCTTTCAGACGAGGACAAGAAGAAGATTATCGCCGCCGTCAAGAAGCACGTGAAGTGAGCCGGGAAAAGGAAATATTTGAAAAATCGGCACCATCCATAATGTCATTCCTCTTGACATACATACCAGAGTAGCGATATCTTTATAAAGGGTTGCATGAAAGAATATATAACATTATTTCAGATATAGTCACTGAAAAGGAGTAAATGGAATGTCATCCGAGACGGAATCGGGCATGGAAGCTGCTGAAGCTGCTCCGGCGAAGAAGCCTAAGATCAAATGCCCGGAATGCGGCAGCGAGAACATCAAGTACGATCCTTCTAAGGGCGAGTCGGTCTGCATGAAGTGCGGGCTGGTCGTGGACGAGTCCATGATCGACTTCACCCAGGAATGGAGGGCATTCGACGAGGACCAGAGGAGCAGGAGGGTGAGGACAGGAGCGCCCCTTACGCCCACCAAGCACGACCAGGGAATAACGACCGAGATGGGCAAGGGAAGGGGAGAGCTCTTCAAGGTGGCGCCAAAGAAGAGGGCGCAGTACTACAGGCTCACCAAATGGCACAAGAGGCTCATCAAATCCAAGGACAGGAACCTTTCTTTCGCTTTCTCCGAGCTGCAGAGGCTCGTATCCTATCTGGGGCTTTCGCAGTCCATCCACGAGAGGGTGGCCAAGCTCTACGAGAAGGCTGTCGACGGAGGCCTCGTTAGGGGAAGGAGCACCGAATCCATAATCGCGGCCCTTCTGTACACGGTATGCAGGGAGGAAGGCGCTCCAAGGACGCTTGACGAGATATCGAAGGCAAGCGGGATCAACAGGAGGGACATCGGGAAGACGTACAGGTACGTCGCAAGGAAGCTGGACATGAGGATACTGCCAGCCAAGTCCCAGGATTACGTTCCAAGGTTCGGTTCGCTGCTCGGGCTTTCCGAGAAGGTCCAGGTGAGGGCCGTTCACGTACTTGACCAGGCAAGCCAGTTCGACGTTACGTCGGGCAAGGGGCCGATAGGGGTCGCCGCAGCCGCGCTGTACATAGCGGCCGTCCTGGAAGGAGAGAAGAAGACCCAGAGGGAGGTCGCCGACGCCATAGGCGTCACCGAGGTGACCATCAGGAACAGGTACAAGGAAATCATAGAGAAGCTCGGCATAAAGGACGAAGTCGAAGAGAAGGTAAAAGAAGACGAGGAACAGCAGCAGAGCAACAAGAACGGACGAGCGTAAGGGGTTTCCAGCCAAAATGCTTTCTTTGGAATTTTTTATCAGCCTCAGCAATATCCTTGCTCATGGCGCATTTCCTGGTGGGAAACAGCGCCGAAAACCTTTTAATTAACAACAACTGATTCTTTATGAGGTGTTTTTATGAGGTTTTTTATGAGGTGTTTGGATGCTGGACGATGAGAACAGGAAGAAGCTTGAGGCGCTCGGAAACGAGCATGTGATGCGCAAGGTCAATGAGGCAATCGAGCTGTGCAGGCCCAATAAGGTCACGGTCGTCACCGATTCGGACGATGAGGCCGCGAGGATCCGCCAGCTCTCGATCGACATCGGCGAGGAGAAGAAGCTTGCGACAGAGGGGCACACCGTACACTATGACGGCTATTTCGACCAGGCAAGGGACAAGGCCAACACAAGGATCCTCCTTCCCGCCGGAAAGAAGTTAAGCAGGTATATCAAGACCGTCGACCGGGAATCCGGGCTGAAGGAAGTCCTCGGCTTCCTTGACGGAAGCATGCGGGGCAAGGAGATGTTCGTGCGATTCTTCTGCCTGGGTCCGATAGGTTCGAAGTTCTCGATATCCGCGCTTCAGATAACCGATTCCCTTTACGTTGCCCACAGCGAGGACATACTCTACAGGAAGGGTTACGAGCAGTTCATGAAGCTGAACGGCTCTGATGATTTCTTCTCATTCCTGCATTCCGCAGGCAAGCTGGAGAATGGCGTGTGCGCCGAGATCGACAAGAGGCGGATATACATAGACCTTGAGACCGACAGCGTGTTCACGGTCAACAACCAGTACGCCGGAAACAGCCTCGGCCTGAAGAAGCTGGCTATGAGGCTTGGCATCCAGAAGGCCGCCCGCGAGGGCTGGATGCTCGAGCACATGTTCATAATGGCCGCTCACGGGCCGGACGGGAGGAAGACATACTTCACCGGGGCATTCCCGAGCGCCTGCGGCAAGACTTCGACCGCGATGATCGAGGGGCAATCGATAGTCGCCGATGATATCGCGTACCTGAGGCCGTGGGGAGACGGGACCCTGCACGGCGTCAACGTCGAGCAGGGGATATTCGGGATAATCGAGAACGTGAACCCGCATGATGATCCCGTGATCTACAAGGCGCTGACCACCCCAAGGGAGCTGATACTGTCAAACGTCCTGACCGTTGACGGGAAGGCGTACTGGCTTGGGATGGGAAAGCCGCTTCCCGAGAAGGGAAGTAACTTCTCCGGGGAATGGTACAAGGGCAAGAGGGGCCCTGACGGCAAGGAGATACCCCCGGCGAACAAGAACGCCAGGTATACGATAAGGCTAAGGGAGCTGGACAACGTGGACGACAAGGCTGATGACCCCGAAGGGGTGCCGGTCGCCGGCTTCATATTCGGCGGCAGGGATTCCGATACAAGCGTCCCCGTCTCGCAGTCCCTGAGCTGGGCGAATGGAGTCCTCCTGGCGGCAAGCCTGGAATCCGAGACCACCGCGGCGACCCTCGGCAAGGTGGGGGAGCTGTCGCACAGCCCGATGGCCAACATGGACTTCCTATCAATTCCGCTTGGCGAGTACATCGGTAACTACCTCAAGATCACCGAGAGCGTCAAGCAGCCGCCCCTCGTCTTCTCGGTCAATTACTTCCTCAAGGACGATTATGAGTTCATGAACAGCAAGCTGGACAAGAAGGTCTGGCTGCTCTGGATGGAGGGGAGGGCCCACGGGGACTTCGGGGCGATAGAGACGCCTGTCGGTCACATCCCAAGGCTTTCGGATCTGCAGGGCCTCTTCAAGAAGGCCCTAGGAAGGGACTACTCGAAGGAAGA
>CAYRIP010000044.1:0-7401 GCA_964424395.1 uncultured archaeon
CGTTAATCTGGAACTCGCAGTGCTTGTCCCCCTTCGCAAGGCATTTCGTCTCTATGCAGGCAACCTTCTTGCCCTGGACGGCCGATACGGCTCCCGCGAAGAATCCCGCCTTGAAGAAGCAAACCGGCTTGGCCGTTGTCTGGATCCCGTAGCATGTCGAGCTCTTCTCGACCTTCATTGTCAGCGGGGCCATGCCTGTAATCTCGGCAAGCCCCATGCCGGACCTTGAGAATATCTGCTCTATGTTCTTCTTGAGTTTCTCAGAATCCTTAAGACCCAGGCCCTTCACGAATGATTCCCCCGACCTGAAACCGGCAAGGTAAAGGGCGGAATCATAGCCTACCGATATCTGCTTCAGAGATAGCGTAAGAAGCGACTCGATGTTGATGTCGATGCTGCTGCCAGCCGCACCCTTTCCCTGCAGTAGGCTCTTCAGAATCCTCTCGATATCTTTCTCGTACATCTAATGATATTTTGTTTAGGTCCCTTATATTGTTGAAAGAGCGGTGGTGCGTTCATCAGATGGGAATTGCTTTTATGGTAATATATTCGGCAATCTCTATGAAATCTTAATAAGTGTTATAATCCACATTCAGTTCATTATGGAAGTCGCATATCATGCTTCCCACATCACACCGATGGGTTCAGATGAAGAGATACCGCCGCCTGTCATTGAAAGGATCATAAGCACCTGCACGCATTTCTATGAAGCGGCCCCATCATTGCGCTTTCTTGGATACGGAGAAACTCATGCCCCCGGAAAAATGGGGAGGGAGAGCTTTCTATACGGCGCTCTCGCCAATGAAGGCATCTTCGATGATGATGTAATGGCGGTGATAGAGGAGAAGAGAAGGTTGTGGTGGGAAATGAATGGCAGGAGAATCAGCCAGCGGGATTTGCTGCTGACGCATGCTAGTGTAAGGGTATTGGTCTGGAGATATGCTGAATCCGTGCTTCTTGACTAGGTGCTGGATTTTTAGGACTATTTATAATATCCTGTCAAAATCCTGGATATGGAAGAAAACGCAAATGCTGTTTTCAGGAACATCCTGGCAAGAAGGACGGTCCGGGATTATACAAGGGAAGGGATTCAGGAATCAGTCATCAAGAAGATTCTGAAGGCGGGGGATTGCGCGCCCTCGGGAGGCGGCTTGAAGTCGCGGAAATTCATGACGATCACCCGGAGGGACGATATCGATTTCATCCAGGGATGCATCTTCTCGAAAGCCATAAGGATACATAAGAAGAGATTTGTCAATGTTCCAGTTCTGATGATCATATGCGCAGATGTCCAGAGGTGCAGAAGGATATATCGAAGAGGCAGGCTGTATGCGATCCAGGATGCGACGATGGCCGGAGAGAATATGACGCTCATGGCACATGCCCTGGGCATTGGAAGCTGCTGGATAGGCCAGTTCAGGGAGAAGAAGGTCAGGGACATGTTCAGAATCGGCGATGGTGAAGAAATCGTCGGTATAATGGCATTTGGGCTTCCGGCTTCGCTGACCGAAGACCGATATCTTTATAACTAAATAGGTTCGGTGCCCGGGGCAGGATTCGAACCTGCACGGGCTTTCGCCCACCAGATATCTTGCTCCTCATCTCCGCCGCTCCTTTCCCATTGTGGGAAGGTTTGATCGGAGTCAAGCCATTAAATCATCCTCGGCTTCGATGAAGCCTCGTCATAATATCCGGTCTCAAGTCTGGCGCGTTAGCCAGGTTCCGCCACCCCGGCAGATTACGTAATAGATATGTCGCATCTGTTTTTAAAAGGCATCCATCGACCCATGGCGTTCTTTTCCTTCATAAAAGGAATACCCTCACGGGCTTGGCGACGATCCCATCGCTTGGCGTATAGAGAGCAAGGCATATCACAATGCCTTCCTCATTGAAGATTCCCACGTATCGTCCATCAGCCAGATCCTTCGGGACGCATGTCGCGAATTCCTTTCTCACCGGGGAACCGTTCCGCACCGCCTGCTCGAACCCGCTTTTTATGGATATCTTTGGGAGGCCAATCATCTCAAGCACCTTCTCAAGGGGGATGACCGTCTTCATTACTTCCGTCTTGGGCATACCTTTGAGCTCATCGACACTAATTGAACCATCGACGCTGAAAGGCCCAACCTTCGTCCTTCTCAGCTCGACTAGGTGCGCGCCTATCCCAAGCTCTTCTCCCAGGTCATGGGCGATCTTCCTTATGTATGTCCCGGCCTCGCATAGAACCCTGAAACTGACCGTCCTTTCCTCCATACCGATAAGCTCGATCTCATGCACGGTCCTCTTCCTCAGCTTCCTTGCGACGGCCGACCTGACCGGAGGCATCTGGGTTATCTCCCCCTGAAACGATTTCAGGGCTCCTTTCAGCTTCTGTGCGTCGATGTCGCCGTGCAGAAGCATCTTCCCCACGTATTCCTTGTCGAGCCCTGTGAGGACCGGCATCGCCTTCCTGGCTTCGCCAAGTGCGATGACCAGAAGGCCGGTCGCGTTGGGGTCCAGCGTCCCGCTGTGGCCCGCCTTCTTCACGCCAAGCGCCCTCGTCACGTCCTCGACGATGTCAAACGAAGTCGGGCCCGAATGCTTGTCTATCAGAATAATGGATCTCCCTATCCGGCTTTGCGTCGTCATATTTAATTTTCGTAATGCTAATTTATTATATGATAGTGGACAGCTTCGAGAGGCACATGAACAGGACGTGCAAGCGATGCTTCACGATTTTCGACCTTCGGAGGGACTATTGCTGCGTCAAGAGCAAGGACGAGTGCTTCGCTGACCTCGGTCTCGTCAGGAAGGGAATCCTGCAGGATCCGGACTTGGCCAAGAAGCTTTACAGGAAGCGAAGGATGGATATCAAAGGGAACATACTGAAGAAATCCTTCTTTCGGGGGAGTTTTGTCAACGAATGCCTGGTATACAACTACAGGCCGCCCGGATGCAGGTCGCATTTCTGCTCGCTTTGGGACGGCTACATCAAGAAGAACCCGCTGGATTTCGTCCGGGCGAATCTTAGGGTCGTGTCGACCGCGACCATGCTCAGGGACATGAGGCGTGAGTTCCAGTTCGGCATCAATCTGGCTTACCCCGGAGGCTTCATAATATTCACCGACAAGCCAAAGAAGATAAAGAAGGCGCTCACGGGCCTCTTCGATGAGATCAAACAGAAGCATTTCATAACGGTCGCCGACCTCATGGAGCCGGAGAGGAACAAAACGCCCGGCGTTGAGATAATAATGGATCCCGACGGCGTCATAGGAAAGCCGAAGCTGTTCGGCACCATAATCAGGAACAACATATTCATGCTCGTTCGGATGAAGATGAATATGGGCTCGACCGGCCATGACCACTCCAACGTGCTTATCACAACCGCCGACGCCGATAGGATAGCCGAGGAGACCCCCGGTTCACTTAAGTCTTTCCACGCGATGATGGCATACCAGCTCTAGCATCACATTTAAAAGGTTGCTCCCAAAGAAATTAAGAAGTGATTCAAATGGCGAAGCAGAGATTCCCCGAGGCGGAGGACAGATTATTCCACAGGATTTTCATTTGCATGAAGTGCGGAGCCAAGATGCGCTCGGACCTCATAAAGGTCAGGGCCAAGAAGGTGAAGTGCAGGCACTGCAAGGCTAAGCAGCTTAGACCAATCCATAAAGAGCATAAAGCTTGAGGAATTCCTATGTGGCCGATTCTGGAGCTGATAAGACCCTTCAACTGTGCGCTTGCGTCTGTCGGGGTCCTTGCGGGCGGGTTCCTGGTGGCTAAGACATTGACGCTTCCTCTCCTCCTTGCGGCAGCAACGGCATTTGTCATAACCGGAGCCGGCAATTCTATCAACGACTTCTTCGATGTCGAGCCCGATAAGATAAACAGGCCGGAGAGGCCAATACCGTCGGGAAAGATATCCAAGGGAATTGCCATGATAATAACGCTCTCTCTTTTCGGTTTCGGGATACTCATATCATCGATGGTGAACTGGCTCACTTTCTTCATTGCGATATTCAACTCCCTCGTGCTCGTCATGTACTCGTTCAACTTCCAGAACAAGATGCTGCTTGGCAACATTGCGGTGTCCTATCTTGCTGCCTCGACGTTCATATTCGGCGGGGCGGCGGTCAACAACCTGGTCCTCCCTCTCATACTGTCATTGCTGGCAGGGCTTGCGACGCTCTCAAGGGAGATAGTGAAGATAACCTCGCGAATGAGGGAATCCTTCGCTGACAGGTTCCGTGTAAGCCCGTGGGGGATCAAGCTCAGGTACAAGACCATCTATGCGGTTCTCATCGCCTCATTCAGCCTGTGGATGGCCGCTGTGATCTCATCGCTTCCATACCTGTGGGGCTTACTTGGCATAAGCTACCTGATAATACTGGTTCCAACCGACGCTACATTCATCTTGGCGTCGTTCATCCTGATTCGGAGAAGGAGATACAGCAGAGTCAGCAAGCTCATCAAGATAGGCATGATTATGGGGATGATCGCTTTCATGACAGGGGTTCTGATCTGAGCAATTCCGCAACAGCGCACTCCCCAAACGCTCATTTTTGTTCATGACATGATTTATTTTTAAGGTAAGGCAGGCAATAACTCATATGGGGAAATTCAGGTACGTGACCAAC
The DNA here is from genome assembly GCA_964424395.1 of uncultured archaeon. Taxonomy (GTDB): domain Archaea; phylum Aenigmatarchaeota; class Aenigmatarchaeia; order QMZP01; family JAFGSV01; genus JAFGSV01. The sequence continues at coordinate 4,617 of CAYRIP010000044.1, forward strand.
AGGACCGTCGTAATCAAGGACGGCGAGGAAAAGGGAAGGATAAAGGTCCTTGTCAAAGAGGGCTCGGACATCGCGGAGACGGATTATGTTTGCCCCGAATGCGGATTCTGCGGTCATGTCGAGCCTGAATGGAAGAGACCCTTCAGCGTGAAATGCTCGAAATGCGGCTTTCTCATGAAGCTGCGAAGGCTGAAGGACGAGATCAAGAGGGAAAAGAAGAAATCCAAGAAATGAAGGGGTCCCCGGACTATTCTTCTTGTCAAGACTCGAACCGTGCAGGGAAGTAGAAATGCCCTTCGCTCGTCCTAATGACTAGCGTCGTGTCCTGCTCCCGGAGGCTCTTTGGCACGTCATTTATCCTGAGACTGATGCCTCTTTTTGCGCCGCTTTCTATGAAATCGCTCCAGCTGAACCCGACCGAGTCGTGCATTATCCCGGTCGCCGCCACGATAGAAGCCCCCTTCATGCTGAATATGCCGTCGCCTCTGTCCTCATTTGTCACTATGACATCGATGACATATTCGTCCTTATCGCCGGTCTTCACCTCGACATTCTCGATCCCCACCCGAAAACCGCCCTTTACCTTTGAATCGTCATCGAATACTAGATGGGGAGGCATTTCGCCGCAGGACCCTTCAGAACATCCATGCTCGCAAAGCTCGCTTTTGTACATGCATTCTCCAGCAACGCAGACTCCCCCGTGCAGCCTTGTGTCCGAGGAGCATTTATCGCCGCATTCCATGCTCGCGCATGGGTCCAGTACCGAAGCGCAGCCCGCAACCGAGAAGACGGCGAGCATCATAGCGGATATGAGTATGGGCCTTATCATTGATTCAAGAATTGGCGTCAGGATTAAAAAATCCTATCCCCCGTCTTCCGAACGTTCAGACTGCCAGGTAGTTCATGAGCCGCGGGTTCTTATCGACATCTGCGAGGGCATACTTCATGAATCCTCGCCTGAACATGCCCCGAAGCTTTCCTCCGCATGGGTACTCCGAGGAATCGTCCTTGTGCTCGCTCTTGTACGTGCCCGTATCCTTCGCATGCAGAAATGATGTCCTTCCGTCAGGGATCGAGAAGTCCATCATCTCCTTGGACATGAAGTTCTCACGGTAGCTGGTGCATCCCGGGCAGCCGCAGCCCCACTTATGGCCCCTTTCCGATGGGCTCCTGTCGTCATCGTCCGCCTTGCGCGCGGCATCCTCCTTTTTCAAGGCGTATTCGGCATCCTTGACGGGATTTCCGCCATCACGGATATCATAACCCATATCAATGAGGTCCTTTCTTATTATCTCAACGTATTTGCTGAAATCCCGCTGATATCTCCTGACCTTCTCCTTAAGGCTTAGCCCGTTGTATTCCTCTTCCTCGTCGTCAGGCTCTTCTTCATCATTGTCCTCATCGTCGCCGCCGTGTTCGGGGAGATTCCCATCAAACCCCCCCATCGCCTTCTCCAGCAAGACAATGATATCCTCTATGCCGCTTCCCTGTTTTTGTTCGATATCAGGCATAATGACTTCTTTCGCGATTTCTGCCATGTTGAAGAATTGATTAATTATCTTATTAATGGACCCGATGCCGCTAAAATACCCCCGCATCCAGAATCAGCGTTTTTCCCAGGAAAAAAAGGGAAATTTTTAAGATTGCGGGATGAATAATGGGCTATGGGGAAGAACTTTTTGCTCCTGGCGATCGCATTGGTATCTCTTCTTGCAGCCAGCGGTTGCCTGGGCAGCGTGCCAGTCGAGTGCGGATCTGACGAGTCCTGCTTCGCCGACGCCGTCTCCTCTTGCGCAAAGGCGACGGTGAAGACCGCAACCAAAGAGGCATCGTTTGGCGTAATCGACCTTCGCTACATACTGTCAGCTTCGATAGAGGGGAAGGACGGTGACTACTGCGTCGTCGAGAATACATTCGAGGAGATAGAGATGATTGGCAACCTGACAATGGCCCCATCGAATCTCATATTCCACCTGTATTCGCTTACAGGGTCGCCCATAACCTGCAGGGTATCAGCCCCCTTCAGCCTTGACATAGATGGGATCAACAGCTCTGCAGGCATGTGCTCGGGCAATGGCCTTGCGTCCCTTCTTGAGGCGTTGAGGTACAGGTACGGGGAACCCCCACAGCCTCCGTCGTTCTTAGACATCAGGGAGGCGTATTGCGTTGGCGGCGAGAGGATTGTCGTCTATGTAAGGAACGACGGCCTGTCTGATGTCAATCTCAGCTCTGACGTGGAGCTGATCGATACGGAAAGCGGGCAAGCACTGACGGTCGGCTGGAAGGACTTCTCGGGCGCGCATCCAGTCGAAATCCTGTATCCGCTGAAGCTGGCCCAGACCGATATATACGGAACCGAGCCTGGCAAGAACTACACATACGAGATAACGCTTGGCGGGGATTTGTATCCTTTCTTCGTGCAGTGCTGAAGCGCCCAAGCTCAGGCGTTTCTCACCACAACCTCGCCGAACCTGCTCTTCAGCCGCTTCCTTAGGCGCATCAGAACATCGATGCTCGTTGGCGCTGCATTCTCTAATGATCCGTCTATGGTGTTCTTGGGGATGAACTTCTGAAGGACATACCTTCTGGCTCCATCGATATCCCCCGATATCTCGATGATGCTTCCCTCATCATGGATGCCGTTGACGTAAGTTGTACGAAACTCGTAATCTATCTTTGAAGCGAGAAGTATACCAACGCTCTTCCTGACATCATCGAAGAGCTTCTTGCTTGTTATCCCGGCTGCCCTCCTGTACTTATCCCAGGACAGCGGCGCCTTTATGTC
>CAYRIP010000045.1:0-1098 GCA_964424395.1 uncultured archaeon
GAGCGGGCATGTTTGAAGACATCACGAGGCCCTTGGTAAGGGTGATCAATTCTACCTATCAGTTCTTCTATGACAGCCTGAAATTCCTAGACACGCCCGGGACCTACATCTTATGGATCGTGGTCGGGCTCATGTACGTGCCGTTCTTCGCAAAGAGCGTGTATAACCAGTACGCCAATCCGCACGCCTATCACGCCATGCCCGTCCTGAGGAAGGCTGTGATGGGAACGATAACCATAATCGCATGGCTCCTGCTTGGTTATGCGAACTTCATCCGGTTCCTGCCTGCTTCTTGAATGGTGATGACCAATCCCAATTTAAATATGTGTTTCAGAAAGTTAATAGAACGGGCCTGTGGTCTAGTGGTTATGACGCTGCCCTCACACGGCAGAGGTCCCCGGTTCAAATCCGGGCGGGCCCATATCAAAGGAATTGCGATATCAGGAATCCCGCTACAGCTATCGTGAAAAGGGCACCCCATCTCGTCTTGTCAAGCCGAAGCAGCTTCTCCCCGTCAAGGCCCCCGAACGGAAGCAGGTTGAATATCGCGAGCCATCCGTTTATGAATGCCATGTAAACGAAAAGATAGAGTCCCGTGAAGGCCGACAACGCTGCGCATACCCACATGAGGACAATGTTGAAGGATATCCCGGCTATCGATATCTCAATGAGCTCATGCCTCTGGGGCCTCCGAAACATACCGCCCGTGAAGTAGACGGCCCCGGGAGCGGCGAATACCACCGCGCCGTTCGTTGCCAGAGCGAAGAGCATCGCCATCATTAAACCCTGCGGCCACATCCGGTACTCAGACCAGAATCCGTGCCTCATGGCCGCGTACTTATGCGAAAGCTCATGGCCCATGAATGCGATTCCCACCGCAGCGAGCGAGACAAGGAAGAAGGAAGGATTGGTCAGTATCTCCGGATACGAGAACACAACGCAGAGAACTAGGATAGATAAGATTATCTCCCTTAGCTCCCTGCTGCTGAAGAATGCCATGATATCACCTATGCCTCAAGCGTTATGATGGAATCTGAAGTTCCCGTATGATTCGAAGTCCCCAGTGAAGCTCAATGTGATGTTTAGCGGCGCGGGGAA
>CAYRIP010000045.1:1108-3542 GCA_964424395.1 uncultured archaeon
GACGGATTGTTGTTCCAGTATGCGCAGTCAAGAGAGTATTCCGACATCATGAGGTATCCCCTCTTGCTGAAATCATCCTCGATGAAGGCCAGCAGCTCCTTCAGGTTGTTCTCGAATTCAAGGCAGTCCGCTATCGGAGCACCGGTATCCTCCTGCGAGATGATGGTGTAGTTCACCATCTCTAGCACGTTGGTCATCGCGTAGCTGTCCTTCACCTGGAAGGGGGTGGTCATGTCAAGGACCGAGTAGATCACGAGCGCCTGCTGGACCACGAACAGGAGGCTGGTGAGGAACACAGCCGTCGCGACGAACATCTGGGCTTTTCTTGCGGCCATTATAAGATTGAGATAACCTTACTAAAAAATGCAGGTTCCACTAAATCTTCTTGACTGACTGCCTGGTTCCGCAGGCCTCGCATTTCATTACCTCCAGCCTGTCGACCTTCATTATCTTGGTGTCGGGCTTGTCGCAGTTCGGGCATGACACGTAGCTCTTGACGTACAGCTCGATCTTCCTGTTTATGAGCATCCCGGGGAACTTGCCGGTGAATATTATCTTCTTGTCCTTCTCCTCGTATGACGTCGCAAGCTCCTTCAGGAAGAACTTGAGCAGATGCTTCGGGTCCCTCCGAAGAGCGTTCGCCACATCGTAGAAGTTGAAGAATATGGTGCGGGCTCCCTGTATCAGGATCTCCGCCTTCGGAACGCAGAACCTCTCACCCTTCCCGCATTCGCAGGGAAGCTTCTCAATGCAAAGATCAAGCATCTTCTCGTAGTCGGACATAATAACGCACCTCAATAGTATTAACTGTTAATGTAGAGCATATTTAAAAAGTGTACAAAACTCAATCATGCAAAGCCGAGTAAGAAGCATGGCACAATAACCATTCTTATGCGCCCGTTCTGCATTAATTTATGATATGGTCAACGGTATCCTTTTTCTGAGGCTCTTTTAACCAGATTGATTCTTATCTTACCATCTTCTTGCATCTGAAAATGATAACGGCAGAAAGAACGGATAATGGGATCCGTTAGAAAAGTAATCAATACGTCCCAGCCTTTCTTTGTCTTGCTGATGGTGAGCTTCCAGTCCTCCCCACCAAATTTCTCGTACCCGTAATCGAACATCAAGCCGCCGACCGGTTCCTCCCAAATCTCATACTTCCTCAGCAATCCGAAAACCACCACAAGGTCTTTGATATCGCCTTCATTCATTCCCTTAATCCGCAGTCCCGAAAGGAATTTTGCCACATGCTCGTCGTTCTCCAGGTAATGCGCCGATCCATCCTTCTTGCCTGTGACCAATGAATAATGGAAGAAAGGCCTGCCGGCAATCCTGCAGCGGGGATTGAACACCTCAATCCCAAATACGTCATGGTCCGGCAGAAGCCTTCTTGTTTCAGCCGATTCTACATGTGAAACGCTTTCCACATAAGGAAGCTCTCCCGTCGGGTTCTTTATTTCGTTTTCCCTTCCTTCCCAGCGCGCCTTTGCGAGCCTTTCCGCCTCTCCCCGGACTTCATTCTTCATATGCCCCTATGCCTTCCCTTACACCCGGGACCTTGAAATTAATCTCTGCCATGTCATTCATGATACCAATCACCACGGATAGATGTTTGCCTCCTTCAGTGACTTCGATATATCATCCTTCATCCTAAGTGCGGCGTTCCTTGCCCCCTGTCCGAATCCATCTTCTCCGCTCGTCTTCTCCTTGCTGAATATCACTGCCCTAGCGGAATGGATAATGGCACCGCGCCCGTCATCGTTGAAGCAGGGGACTATGTCCGAGGGTGATCCCCCTTGAGCACCGAAACCGGGAACCAGGAATATCGTCCTGGGCATGATGCCTCTCAGTGCGGAGGCCTGCATTCTGTGGGTGGCGCCAACGACCGCCCCGACGGAGCTGTATCCGCTCTCTCCTATGAGCCCGTCGCCAAGCCCCTTCACGATCCCTGCGACCTTCTCGAAGACGGGCCTGCCTCCCGATTCGATGTCCTGAAGCTCTGTGGACGACGGATTGGATGTCTTCACCAGAACGAATATACCCTTGCGGAATCTCCTGCAGTCCTCTACGAAAGGAACCAGGCCGTCCGTGCCAAGATACGGATTTACGGTTATCGCGTCAAGATCGTATCCGGGGCCCTGCGCATCGATCAGAGGTACCTTCCCAAGGTATGCGTTCGAATATGCCTTCGAGGTGTTCCCGATGTCATTTCTTTTCACATCACCTATGACGATAAGACCTTTGCCCTTTGCGTATCTTGCAGTCTCGATAAATGCCCCGCTTCCGCTTTGGCCGTACTGCTCGTAGAAAGCCGATTGTATCTTCACGGCAGGGACAATGTCATGGATGCTGTCTATGATAATCCTGTTGAACTCCAGGATGCAGCCGGCTGCGGCCACGAATGGATCCGAACCGCTAGCCCTATGCTTCT
>CAYRIP010000045.1:3552-5688 GCA_964424395.1 uncultured archaeon
AGTCGAGCCCTATCACGCTGGGATTTCTCTTATTGTCTATCGCGTCAAGCAGCCTGTCGGAGAAGCTTTTCATGAACATCACTTCCATGTCATTTATGGAGTATTCGTATACCCATTTAATTTCGTAACATGGATATTTATTATATGATCAGAAGAAACGCTGGTGGGATGGAAACGATTCATTCTGCGGGGACAGGAAGCATGATCGCATCGTCGGGCTCCCTTGAGGATTCCTTGCCCGCGTTCGCGACAGCGACGGCGGCTTCCTGCAATGCCCCCATCGCCGCCTTTACCGAATGGAAGCTAAACGTTATCCCAAGCGCGATCAGCAGCCTCTCCATGAACACGAGTGGTATCGCCGCGACCCAGAACTGGGCGGGGATGTTTAGGAACCAAAGGTATACGACGGACCCGACGGAATGGTCCACGAAAGCGGTCCCAAGCGAATAGGAGTACGTCCTCGCGATGGGGTGCCTCAAGTGGGCATCTATCCTGCCCTTGAACCTTATGATGACTATGGGAACGAGCCAGAAGAGCGAGAAGTACCATACCTCAAGGCCTATCGGGTGCAGCAGGAAGAGCGCAATGCATGCAGCTGGAATGGCTATCAGCCTCTTGTCCCCCTTGAAGCTCCTTGAGAAATAGATCGAACCCATCAGTATGGGAAAGAAGACCAGGAGGCTTAGCATGTCCTTTATCTTGTAAAGGCCTATAGCCGTGCCTATCAGCTGGGAGGCGAGGATTGTAGCGACGCCAAGGTTCACTCCAAGCAGGCCGCCCAGAGCGGGACCGAACATGACGCCGATCGAGAAGTTGAACTCGGTGCCGAGCACTGGGAACATCTTTGTCTTTGTGAGGATGATGAACAATGCCGCGAAGAGGACGGAGAACAGGACCTTTGGGATCCTCATCTTCCTCTCGATCTCCCTTTTCCTCTGCTCGACCCTCTCATGTACCGGGTTATCGGCGGCTGCCTTCTTCCTGATAAGCTTCTTCGATAACCGCCTGACCTTATCTTTCATCAAAATCACCTAGACATAGCCCAGCTTCTTGTCCTTCTGCCGATCGAAGTTGACCCCGAGCTTGCGAAGGTAGGTGTCGGCAACATCCTTTCCGTCCGCCTTCAGAATCAGTAGGCATGAGAGGAAGAAATGGAGAGAGTCGATCATCTCCTCGATGATGTCCTCTCTTTTGCTTTCAAGGGATTCTGCCTCCTTGCATCCCTTCTTCCACCACTTGTTGACCTCGTCGCCTGCCTCTGCAAGCTCGGAGATCGCGGCGAAGAGCGTCCTTATGAACATCTCCCTTCTCTTCTCAGGCGATTCCTTCCAGAAATCAAAGCCGTGCTCTGTCTGGAACCTCTTCTGCATGGAGATCAGGATGTCTATCCCCTCTGCAAGCCTATCCCTGCTTTCTTCATCGATCAATGTATCACCAGACAGCTAGTCAGCTCTATATTTCTCCGTATTTCTTAAATATATTCACTGAATCAAATCAAAACCCGCTCTTTCCGTATTCAACTGAAAAGCATATCATAGCATGCAGATCTTATGCAGTCATGCATGCTGAGATAAGAAATCGTCTTATGCCGTCTGGCTTCGAAATATATTTAAGAGGATGCGGGCAATTTATTACATTCCAAGGAGAAATAGATATTATGCCAGAGAAAAAGGACATGGTGGAGATAAGGATACACGGGAGGGGAGGCCAGGGAGCGAAGTCCGCTTCCCAGCTCATAGTCGAGGCCGCGATGGACCAGGGCAAGCAGGTGCAGGCCTTTCCCGAGTACGGCCCGGAGAGGACCGGTGCGCCCATGGTGACCTACGCCAGGATTTCTGACAAGAGGATAACGACATATCAGCCCGTGCTGAAGCCCGACATAGTGATGGTGATCGACCCAACGCTGACGGATCAGGTCGACGTCACGAAGGGCATGACAGAAGAGTCCATACTGATAGTCAATACGAACAAGAGCGCATCCGAGATAAAGAATGACACCGGATTCTCCGGCAGGACATACGCCATAGATGCTACTGGGATATCCATAAAGAACATAGGCAGGAACCTGCCGAACACGCCCATGCTGGGAGCGATGATAAAGGTAGCCGGCGTTATAAGCATCGATTCGCTTGTTGA
>CAYRIP010000045.1:5698-7375 GCA_964424395.1 uncultured archaeon
AGAAGGTCGAGAACATGTTCCTTCGAAAGATAGGGAAGGAAAAGACGAAGGCCAATATAGATGCTATAAAGGAAGCTTACGAGAAGGTGTCATGATGGTTGAGAAGTACCCCACGAAGGAGCAGCTTAAGAGGAAATGCGGATGGAAGGAGATACCGATAGCAGGCATAATAACGAGGGCAGCAAGCGCACTTGACAACAAGACCGGCTCATGGAGGGCTTTCCGGCCCGTCATCGACGAGAAGAAGTGCATAAATTGCGCATTCTGCGCAGCATACTGCCCTGACAACGCGATCAAGTTCAAGAACGGCAAGAGGTCGCCAGTGAATCTGGATTACTGCAAGGGATGCGGCATTTGCGCACAGGCATGCCCCGTGAAATGCATAAAGATGGTCGAGGAGGCGAAGTTCGAATGAGAAGGGGCCTGAAGGACAAGAGCAAGATAGTCGCTCTCACGGGAAACTACGCGATCGCCGAGGCGATGAGGCAGATAAACCCGGACGTGGTGGCTGCATACCCTATCACGCCCCAGTCGTCTATCGTCGAGCAGTTCGCGAGGTTCGTCGCGAATGGCATAGTCGAGACCGAGATGGTGAGGGTGGAATCAGAGCATTCCGCCATGTCCGCGTGCGTCGGGGCGTCGATCGCGGGGGCAAGGGCCATGACAGCGACATGCTCGGCGGGGCTCGCCCTGATGTGGGAGATACTGGGCGTTGCCAGCGGACTCAGATGCCCCATAGTGATGCCTGTGGCCAACAGGGCGCTGTCAGCGCCGATAAACATACACTGCGACCATTCAGACAGCATGGGGGCTAGGGATTTCGGATGGGTGCAGATATATTGCGAGAACGCGCAGGAGGCATACGAGAACGTGTTCCTTGCGCTCAGGCTTGCCGAGCACAGGGAAGTGCAGCTTCCTGTCATGGTCTGCGAGGACGGATTCATCACATCGCACTGCGTCCAGAACGTGAAGGTATACGACGACGCGGCCATGAAGGGATTCGCAGGTGAAAGGAAGCCGGAGCATTCACTGCTCGATATCAGGAACCCGATAACAGTCGGGGCGATAGAGCTTCAGGATTACTTCTTCGAGACAAAGAGGCAGCAGGAAGAGGCCATGAAGAACGCGCTCAAGACCTATCTGCTGGTTGGGGATGAGCTATCAAAGGTCACAGGGAACAAGTACCCGTACTTCGACAGGTACAGGATGGATGACGCGGAGGCTGTCATAGTCACCATGAGCTCTGCCGCGGGCACAACCAGGGCCGTCGTCGATGAGATGAGGAAGGCCGGGAAGAAGGTCGGGCTGCTGAAGCTGAGGCTTTTCAGGCCTTTCCCCTACGGCCAGTTGAGGAACGCCCTGAAGAAGGCAAAGTGCGTGGGCGTTCTCGAGAGGTCATTCTCATTCGGGGCTTACTCTCCATTGTTCTCCGAGGTGAGGAACTCGCTATACGAGATTGACAAGAAGCCCAAGCTTCAGAGCTATGTGTTCGGGCTTGGCGGAAGGGACCTTCTCGAGAGCGAGATAAGGGAAGCCTTCGAGGAGCTGCTTGCCGGGAAGACGAGCGGTGGGATGAAATACAAGGGATTGAGATAAGCCGGTTGATGATCATGAACATGAAAGAGATCGCTGAGAGGGTATCGAAGAACCCGAGGTTCACTTCGGGCCACAGGATGT
>CAYRIP010000046.1:0-622 GCA_964424395.1 uncultured archaeon
CCATTTGCAGAATATGGCAGTAAATTTTATAAACATATTGCGGATTCATTAGGATGGCCGATACGACAACTCATCGTTTCGCATGTGAGAATACGAAAAGACGCATATTTGCTGATACTGGCGAATATGAATGGAACAAAAGGTCGATTATCCCATTGTTTGGAAAGATATATGGTCTACGGGATGAATAATTGCGGTGCCTATGAACCCTTCCTCATCGATGATTATCTTATTCCTTACAAATAAGCGAGGGTTTTCAGGGCATTCACGGAAAGGCCTATGTTTATAGCCGACCCAGCAATACCAGTCCATTGAGCTCATTTTCTTCCATCACACCATATGCGACCGGACTGGGGCTTCCGGGCTCAGCCCTGAACACCACCCTGTCCCCTTCCCCGAAGCTCCCGTTATGATTCCTGAAGAACAGGTCCCCTATGCCGGATTTATCGTCTTGGATGAAGCCGTAAGGGATGCCCTTCTTGCCATCCTCAAAGGTTCTTAGAACTGTCCCCTCATGGACGCCTCCGAATCTGTATCCCATTGATATGATTTGCATTGGAAAATTTAAATTCCCAAGAAGGAGAGAGGGCCAAAAACATCACTGTCCGCCCTTTCTTAATTT
>CAYRIP010000046.1:632-6722 GCA_964424395.1 uncultured archaeon
GTTGAAAAGATTTGATCAAGAAGGAAGGATATTAAAGCTTAAATAATTTCACGCCAATTAAATCCATAAGCGATGGAAAAGGGTAATGGTCTGGGATTATGTCTCTGATATTTGGTATCAATTCATGGGCGCTTACGCCGAAGCTTGACATGACTAACGCCGTTGGGCTTATCGAGAAGCTGGCGGAACTGCCCATTCCAGGGGACAGGCGAATTCTCGAATACCTGGTCTTCGATACGGATTCCCAGGCGAGCGACGCCAGATTCATAAGGGACGTGGCGGCGGACAATGGCTTCTCGAGCGTTTCCGTTTGCGGATTCAATCCTGGCGACCCGACTGTCGAAGAACCCCAATTCTCGATTTCCCCTTACAAGGATGCAAGGAAAGCTGCTCTTGAAACGGGCTACAAGTTCATCGATATCGCTGCGGATGTCACGCCCAAGGACGGTGAAAGCCGCCTTTGCGGCCCGTTCTACAGGAGGCACCAGGACCTGAAACCGGTCGGATTCGACGAGTACGAATATCTTGTTGAATTTTTGGTAAAACTTGCAGAAAGGGCTTATGAGAAGGGCGTAGAGCTTGACCCCGAGTTTCTGAACAGGTTCGAATTGTCAGGCCCGAACAACACAAGGCAATTGGTGAGGCTGGTGCAGGACGTGAAGGAGAAGGCCAAAACTATGAGGCCGTTCCCCCTCAGAGGACAGTACGACATATTCCACTCATTCATTGAAGGGGAAAAACCAACGGAAGCCATCAGGTATGCGGCAGAAAACGACTGCCTGGGAACCGTTCATCTTGGCGATAGCAATCGTTTGGCACTGAACACGGGGGCTTTCAAAGGCAAGATCGGGAAGGTTCTGCATGCCATCTATGAAGCAACAAAGGATGAGCCTGATGCTGTGCCCGTGGTCCCGGAGATCATGTGCGATGAATTCAGGGGGAATGTCGCGATCTGGCAATGGCCGACGGATGTTCAGATAGATGCACCATATAAGCAGGCGCAGGATTCGTTCGCGGTCCTTGCTAAACATGTCAAAGAATATCAGAAAAGAGACGTTTATCTGCTATAATGAAATCTCTTTCCACGAGCCGCGGTTCATGAGGATCCCATACCCGGCAATTACAGAGCGATCGTCCAATCTCTCGTTTGCCTATCATAATCAATAATACCTTGGAATGTTCATTGCTGCGGAGAATTATGATAATATCACAATATTGAAAACCAGGATTTCCTGTATTGGGATAATCGACTTATTCGTCCATTATGATTCGATTCGAACTTAGTGAGGAGCGGTTTCACCTTGGCATGGTGGTTTCTGATCTCAATCTCAGCTCTTCGAGGCAGAACCCGTCTGTCGGTCTCCATACATATCCGCATTCATCACGTATGAACTCCTTGAATGCGACATGATCCCTCCCAAGGCCTCTCCGCATCAACTCGATATCCTCCATCCGGGAGATATGCTCACCATAAGAATTAGAAATCCTTTCCAATAAACATTGCCCGAGGTATTTAATGAAATTTCGCTCCTTTTTCGCAATCTGCTGGAGCTCGATGGCTATCGCCCCCCTTATCACGGGCAGGGGGGCTCCCTTGAACTCATTGTCCACATAAAGGGTATAAGGTTCCACCGATATCGTATTGATGGGAAGTGTATGATACGCCATTATTGCCGTGTTCGGCTGCGATATAAACACCTTCGAGCTCCGGGAATGCCCGGCTGACCATTTCCGGAACTTCCTGGTTGAGGTGTATGGTTTTAATCCCGTTCTGCATTTTACGTATATATCGGGAAAATATTAAAAACCAATGAATTATCAACATGTGATTATAATATTATTCTTGCGAAATCATGATGTCTTGAGTTTTTCCGAAGAGACTGTCCTCCTCGAGCCCACCCTGTCAAAAATGTCGTACCTGGGAGGGGTAACGCTATTATCATGTACTTGCAAAACCCTGTATGGTTTTTCCATGTCAAACCCTAGAGGGACATCATCGGCTGGCCCCATGAACTCCACATAATCACCAGCCTTGACACTTCTAGCCAGAGCCTTGTTCATGATAAATACGATGTCTGGAATTTTATAAGCTTTTCTATTCTCATGGGGCATGAGCTCGGAGCCTGATGCGTATCTCCTCACATGAAGATATCCGGATTGGTTTCCGGTCGAATCCCGGCATCAGATGGTTCCTCAGCCCACGACCCTCACCGGTATGCCCCCGGTATACATGAACCAGATGAAGATCCCAAGGAACGCCAGCATCAGCGCTACCTTCAGCAGCTGTATGATCGTCTCGAGCCTCGTCATGATATCACGCTTCCCAATCAGTTAAGATTGTATACTGCCTTTAAAAATAAGCGGTTTCATGGCGGATTGGATTGTGATTTTCGAGTTGGGATGTATTGACGCCATATTATGTCCTCTGGAGGAATCCCAAGGGTCCCCGCGAAATCCTCGTATTCTTTCCGTGGCCTCGTGGCTATCTTTCCGCCACTGCCAGAGGGATCATCGCACTCGAAGCCGACCACGAAGCTCGCCTTTGTGATGATGCTGGATGATACGCAGTCCTTTACGAAATCGATGAGCCTGCCGAAGGCCAGGGAAGAGCACAAAGTGGGCCTGCAGAGACGGACGTAGTCCTCCCCGTTCACGGCGTTGACTGATATGCGTATCTCGTCAAGGCCCGCGTCCTCCAGCCTTTTTGCGGGCTCCGGGTACACGCATTTCACCAGCCCGTCCGTGTCGACCCTGGTCCCGATTTCGCTGACCCCGTACATGCCCTTGATGCCCCGGATCACTCCGCATACACCGGGAAGGTCCTTCAAGGGCTCGCCAAGCCCCACTATCGCGATCTCATCATCGCCCGGCTTGATCATATCATGTATAGCATCGAGAACGGTTAAAACGGAAGGGGCCTTCGGGAGATAGAGCGAGGTTCCCGCCTTCTCCTCGTATATGTTTTGCCTCCAGCCCCCGGACACATCCGACCCTTCAATGGGGTCCAGCCTGGGCCTTCCACAGAAAAGGCAGTCATTCCAGCAGCCATATCTGGAAATCATGTTGACATAAAGCGTATTAGTCCCAAGGGCAGGAGTATTGAACCTGTATACAATGCTTCCCCGCTGGATGGCATCTGTCATATGCAACACATGTATTCTTGCATGGCACTCATTGAAATGCTGGGTATCTTCGGAGAGCCCCATGCAAATTCAATAATATATCAAATTCGGATGGGCTGTAACCGTCAATGGGGTTCCATGCATATTCGCATCTTGTCGTGATATACTCGTTGAATTGGGTGTAATTTCCCCCAAGGCCTCTGTTTATCATATCCAAATCCTCTTTACGGGAAACTTGGGCTGCAATATGGGGGGATAGCCGTTCGAAGAAACGTTGCACGCCGTATCTTATGGGACTGTGCACCTTCTTGGCGATCTGCTGTAGCTCCATGGCTATGGCACCCGCTATCACGGTCATCGGTGCGCCATTCAGCTCGTTGCACAGGCGGATGGTGTACGTTCCTTCGTCGAATTCATGATCGGTGAAAGAATTCCCTAATTGTGCGCGTTCGGCGATGATATCAACCTCCCTGAGCTCCGGGAACGCGAATCTGACGATTTCCGGAAGCAGCTGGTTCAGGTGAAAAGTCTTGCCTTCCTGATATGACATATGACGATTATGTCAGAAAATTATTAAAAAGCATGAGTGCGGCTTCATCCGGCTTGCCTATGTCATCACTTCTTTGCCTTCTTTCCGAAGAAATCGTTAGCCGGGCAGCAGATCCTGCCCTGCCTGCAGTGGGGGCACACAGTCTTTCCGTAAAGAAGCGGGCTTCCAATGAACCATATGAGAAGAGGTATTATGGTCAGACCCAGCACAAGGTACGTAAAGGCTTGGAACATCACGTATATCCCTGCGGCTACGGGTATCGCCGTCACGAGCACGGTGGGAAGCAGGTTCTTCCACGTAACCTTCTTCTCGCAGAACCTCTTTGGGTCCTGCTTCCTGAACAGCTTCGGTGCGATCTTCCCTCTACCGCTGGCGCATCTCTTCCCGTAGTACCAGCAGCTCACGCACCCCTCCCTATACACCTGGAGCTCGATGATGATTACATAGGCCAAGAATAGCACTGACAATATGATATTGATCATGGAAAGAAGGTAGATGCCGATCATGATGTTCAGCAGCCCAACCATCCAGAATATGATGGTCGTCGATACCGGGTACTTATCGAACGCTTCCGGTTCTTTCATGAATGATATTTCGTTTCTTACTTTAAATGTTATGAAATGAAACCGGTTACACCAAACTACTATATACCGTTTCAGATAATAGAATATCGTTGAAACGGGTTTGACGGCAGATGGTTATACTGTTTCACCCTAAGTGATGTTCGGGTGCCATGTGGTATCCGATAAAATATGGAGGGATTTAAATGGACATGAAATATTACATAGCGATCCTGTGCGCAGTGACGGTAGTTGCGGGATCACTTGTGGGAGCATTCGCAAGCGCTGATGACAGCACCGCTATAGAGGATATTGCGGAGACTGTCAAGATGATCGACATGGGTAAGGTGGTCGAGAGCATGGAAGCCAGGGGATTCGATGTCACCGTGGATGGCGATATGATCAGCGCGTACAAAGAGGGCTATGGCAGGACCGTACAGATAACGGTGGACTGCCCGGATGGACAGTGCCAGGTCCCAAACCCCCATGGGGAGAAGATGCCCTGCAACGGCGCTAAGAAGCACTTCCGCTTCAAGATGCACGGGACCATGACCGTTGAGGCCATAAAAGCGAAGATGGCTGGAATGGGATATTCGGTCGAAGACATCGACGCGAAGATAACCGGTATGCAGCAGATGAAGCAGGATGGATACGGCAACTGCCCGTTCAGACAGGTCATCGAGCAGGGATCCGCTGAATGAGACAATCCTTGAATATAATGAGCGTTTTGGTGTCCGGGAAGGGCCCGGGCATCAAAAACCTCTTCTTTTATTTTTATCCTGACATGATAATATCCATGGGGATAGGGATTATGATGTTCTGATGGTGTATGGTATGGAAAAGAAAGAGATAGTGCACATAATATTGCTGACGGTGTCGCTGTTCTCAATAGCGTACATCTTCTTCGCGAACGCGATAACCGATGTCTATGTTACCATAGAGGACGGAGAGCCTGTGGCAATCCAGATAACGGAGATGTACTCGGTATTCCAGGTCCTGTGCCTGATGATCATGACCGCTGTTGGGACCTACTCGTTCGTCTATCTCTACCGTGACCTGATCACGCTTGAGGACAGGAGCAAGAAGCAGAAGCTCGCCGCGAAGATACTGGAGGGCGATGAGCGAAGGCTCTACGACCTGATACTCAAGAAGAAGGAATGCCTGCAGAAGGAGCTGGTCTACGAGTCCGGATTCCCGAAGGCCAAGGTCACCCGCCTGCTGGAGAAGCTCGACAGGAAGGACCTTGTGGACAGAAAGCCCCACGGCAACACGAACAAGATACGGGTCAAGCATCGTTGAAGAATTTCTTAACATTTTTCATGCTTATATAGAACTCCCTCAATCCTTATTATGGAAAAAGAGAAAGACGAACGCCCGAAGAAAGAGGAGGAGCACAAGCCGAGGTTCTCCATCGAGAAGGACAAGATAAACGACCTCCCCGTTGGGGCCTTCCCGGGAAAGATCTGGGTCATCACACAGAACTCGCCGCACGAGAAGGTCGCAAATGCCATACGGATCCTCGAAAGCAGCAGGGTTATCGGTTTCGACACTGAGACCAAGCCCGCCTACAGGAAGGGCGAGAGCTATCCAATAGCGCTAATACAGGTGTCGACAGACAGCCACGCCTTCCTCTTCAGGGTCCATGACGGTAGGATCCCTGAAGGGCTCAAGAGGGTGCTTGAGAATCCGAGCATATTCAAGATAGGCCAGGGCCTGAAGCACGAGATAAGGCTTCTGAAGAAGGAGCTTCGGGTGGTCGGCAGGGGCTTCATCGACATGCTCGACATCGCCCACAAGCTCGACTGCGTGCCAAAGAGCGTAAGGGGCCTTTCGGCGATATTCCTAGGCTTCAGGATAA
>CAYRIP010000046.1:6732-7251 GCA_964424395.1 uncultured archaeon
AAGTCGTCCCAGAGGACCAACTGGGCGCGCAGCAGGCTCACGGACAAGCAGCTGCTTTACGCCGCAACGGACGCCTGGGCCTGCCTTAAGGTCTTCTATGAGATGAAGAGAAGGAGCCTTATAGACCCCGGATGGAAGATGAGCCACAAGTGATGGATTGTTCTTCCTTGGAAACAAAGCCTCAAAGAAGGCCGCATTCAGCCAGATAATGTCTCGCGTCGTACAAGCTTTGCGTATTGAATTGCACTACGTCCACCGTTCCGGCGATCACGCTCGCAATGGGTGAGCCATGATGTCGCATAGCATCATCATCACTGTATGTGCAGGCACCACGCCTCATCACTTCTTTTGTCCTGCCGCACAGCTTTTCGAATTCTTCCACGCCATCTTTGCGAATTATCGAGACAGCTCTCCGCTGCAGCGCGTTCCAAGGAGCATGGCACCTGACCCTGTCTTTGTTGAATGTCTCGGTGGGGAATCCTTCCAACGCACCGATTGCCCTTTCTGCCGTGTCGGGGC
>CAYRIP010000047.1:0-7228 GCA_964424395.1 uncultured archaeon
GTCGCGGTCTGGGGAGGCCCGTCGGGGATAATCAACTGCACGGACAAGACTTATGGCATATTCATCCCCAACGCCGTGGCCGGTGTCGATAGGGATAACCGCACATACTACTTCAGGGTGGCCGCCGTCGACGATGTGTATGGGACCGCCAACATGGGAATCTTTGCGCGATCCGTCAACGGGACCTGGGTGGACTGGACGGATCCAACGGTCATAGACGTCATGGTCACCAGGGATTCCAACGGGGAGGTCGTGCCCGGGGGGTGGCAGATCGAGCTCGGTGAGATAGTGAAATTCAACATAAGCACGTACGACTACTACTCGGGCATCGCTGAATCCTGGATAGAGACCAGGGTGATAGATGCGGGGAGCGGAGCGGTCATCCAGGGATGGGGCCAGCTGACCTCCTGCACGAGCACCTACTGCGAGGCGCTGATGAACTGGCCCATAGAGGTCAACGTGACATACAGAGGCGCAGCAAGGGACCTCGCCGGGAACATCGTCAGGACAAGCGACCGCGTGCTTCTCGTGAGAAGGCCCAAGTTCCTGATAATTTCCATGAGGGAGCTGTTCCTGCAGCTGGGCTCGTACACATACGTGAACCTCAAGGTATCCAATCTCCAGGACCTGCACGAGCATGTCAATATCAAGATCGAGGACGATTACAAGTTCGCCAAGTTCTCTGGGGTGGAAACGACCGAGATCAGCCTCGACGAGAGGTCCATCAACATCTCGCTCCTCCCGAACGAGATGGTCACCGTGCCGGTCCTTGTCTACACGGCCGACGTCGGGGACTGGATCATGACGATATCCGCCAATTCGACTCTGACGGGGCACGAGAACAAAACAGATTCCGTCCATGTGAAGATAAAGGTCGTCCACCCGGCGGAGTTCTCAGGGCTTTCTCTCACGGCAGTGGTCCTTCTCTTCTTCATCGCGGCGCTGGCCTACATCAGGTTCGGCACCGGAAGAAGGGCGGCCTGAAGAATCGCTACGGGGATGCATGCCCGCAAGGGCAATCTGGCAATCTTATATACGATTCTTGGGAAATACTATATAGGGGACGCTTTTTAAAATCTTGATATCGGATGATATGATGAAAGGGGCGAGAGTTCAGGGAGGGGGCAGCGGAAGGGTATTGCTCGTGATATCTGCCGTGGCCGCCATTGCGATCTTCGTCGCGTTATCGTTTTTCTTGATGCATGGTCCCGCATACCCCGGGGATGTCCACAGGGATGAGCCCGATGGCGATGGGCCTGCAGCGGGCGATGTCTCCGAGCCCAAGAGCACTGCTGAGGTGATCAAGGAGAAGGCTGAGGAATGCGTGAACAAGAACCCCACCCTGACACAGGAGCAGTGCTGGGACCTGAAGTACCATGACATGGCTATAGCAAGCTATAACCAAAGCCTGTGCGAGAAGATCAAGGAAGACAGGGTGAGGGAGTACTGCGATCGATTCTTCGACTGAATGATATGTTATCTAATCTTAGGGGGCCTGGATCGGGAAGTCGCGCTTTGATGATGTGGGCGGCTCTCGCATTCTCGCTTGCGATCCTTCCTGGCATTGCCGATGCGGCCTTCACATGCACGACCAGGTTCAATGACGCATTCTGCGCCGGCGGCGCCGCAGAAAGCGAGATACCGCTGTTGAGGTTCCAGAACCCTATAAACGCCCATGCAGAGGTACTCACCCAATTCAACTTCATGTACACGGTATGCTGCGGGGGCGTGGCCCCCATAACCCTCGGAACGAACTGCGCAGCCCCGATCTCCTCGGAGATCATCTATCTCTCCGCCGACACCAACGCGCACGTGGCGAACCCGCTGGCATCCACATTCCCGGCTCCAAGGATAATGTGCCTCTCGGCAAGCAGCGGGACGGTGGACTGCAGGATACATGATTCAACGCTTTTCGGTACGACATGCCCAACCGCGGAGTACGAGTGCCTCGGCTCCATAAACGGGACCACCAACACTCATATCGGCAACTGCAGCGCCTTCGACCTGCATATCTGCTGCATCGGCGGGGGAGACACCGACCCGCCGGTAACGACCCTTACGGGAACCCCGCCGAGCGTCACCAACAACAACCTGCCTTTCTACGACGGGAACTCAAACGACACCCAGACCAACGTGGCGGACATAGAGTACAGGATAGACCTCGGGGCCACCGAGGGCTGGACCGATGTGAACGCGTTCCCTGCACAAACAAATACCACGTTCAATTTCACCCCGGCGGCCCCGCTGGCTGACGGGCTGCACCAGATCGAGGTGAGGGCGCAGGACCTTGCGGGGAACTGGGAGACGACGTACGATTCGCATAACGTGACCATAGACACCAGCGAACCGACATCATTTTTTGCCATAACCCCGCCAGCGATAACCAATGACAGCACGCCGTCATATACGGGGGTCACAAGCGATGCCACCTCGAATGTCACCAGCATACAGTACAGGGTGGACGGCGGAGGCTGGGTAGCCGTGGTCGGATTCACCCCATCGCTCAATGTGGCATTCGCATTCACCACGGCGGCGATGGCGCAGGGTCCCCACACCATCGAGGTGAGGGCGCAGGACCTTGCGGGGAACTGGGAGACGACGTACGATTCGCATGATGTCACTGTGGACTGGGGAAAGCCCCAGACCGTTATCAATGCGTATGTCCCCGACCCGACCAATGTATCGAGCGTCACATACACCGGGAATGCGCAGGACGTCGCAACGAACGTGACGAACGTGCAATACAGGTTCAGATACGGCGGGGGCGCATATGGAGCGTGGGCAAGCGCCACCGCGACAGACGGCGCATTCGATGAGCCAAACGAGCCCTTCACGTTCTCGTTGGTCCTTGCATCGGGAGACGGGTCTTACACCTTCCAGACCAGGGCAAACGACTCGGCGGGCAACCTTGAGACGGCGTTCCCAAGCGACACGGTCACGCTCGATACGGCGGAGCCGGGAACGGTGCTAAACGCGTATCTGCCGGATCCCACATCGGATGACACCCCGACCTACACGGGCACGGCCACGGACGGGCTTACGAACATCGTCGCGGTCCGGTACAGGTTCAGGGTCGGCGCGGGGGCGCCCGGCCCCTGGATCGGTGCGTCGCCCTCGGACGGGTCCTTCAATTCGCCAAACGAGGGATTCACATTCACGACGGCTGCCTTAGGCGACGGCGCCTACACCTTTGAGACCAGGGCAAGGGACGCCGCGGGCAACCTTGAGACGGCGTTCGCCAGCGATACCCTTACGATAGCGGTGGGTCCGGCTATCACCGTGGGGCATGCGCCCGCAGCCCCGAATTCGGGAACGCCCGTGAATATCACGGCTGTCGCTATCGACCCCTCGAACATCACGTCGATAACGGTATATATCGATAACCTTTGGAATACATGCAACTTCGCTTCGGACTTGACTACGAGGCAGTGCTATTTCTGGTCGGGCGTGCCTTATGGGCCCGGAACGACCCACTACTACAACGCGACCGCAACCGACGGCCTCGGCAACGTGGCCTGGACCGCTACAGGAAGCTTCACGGTAACGATGGCTGCACCCACGGGGATAGTGGCGCCGTCATTCGAGCTGAATCTTCTGGGTGCCATTGCGATAGTGGTCCTAATATCGCTCCTATCCGCCTGGCACTCCGTTAAGCGGCAGTGATCAGAAATCGACCTTCTTCCTCAGCGTGAAGAGGATCGCGAATGACAGAAGGGAGAGGACGCCCGATATGATAAGCGGGTAAGAGAACCCGTAGGCGAACCCCACGGGACCGAAGACTATCGAACCGACCACAGCGCCCATAATCATGACCGTATAGGCGATGCTCGTCTCCCCGGCCACCCTCTCCACCTTGAATATCTTCGAGAAGCTGACGTTGTATCCTACAGCTGCCATAGCGTCGCCTATCTCGTGCAGTATCCTGAACATGAAGGATATGGGAACGACAGGGTATGCCATCAGTATGTGGCCCAGGCCCGAGACCACAAGGCCGGCGAAGAAGAAGACCTTGTTGTTGCCCGTCTTGTCTATCCTCGTTCCGGCGATAAGGGAGACCACCGCAAGGATTATGACTGGAATGCCCATGTATACGCCTATTCCGCCCAGGTCCAGCCCGAGCACCTCCCGAAGGAAAAGGGAATAAGACGTGTGCTCCGCCCCCCAGTGAATCCCGAATAGGAAGAGCGGGAGCAGGAAGATGGCGGTGCTCCTCTTAAGGATTATATTCCTGTACTCGCTTATCGGGAAGCGCTCTATCCTCGATTCCGTGATTATATATGAAATGAATGCCAGGAGCAGGAAGGATGCACTGGTGATCATCATCACTATGGGGAAATCCAGGGCGGCCAGCATGAAACCGCCCAGGACTATGCCTATGCCGAAGCCGCCCGTGGAAGCCAGCTGGTAGATGCCAAGCTTCCTTCCCCGGCCGCCTGGCCCAAGCGCCTTGAAGGTCAGGCTCCTTATGCTGGTGTCTATCATGTTGCCGCCGAGGCCTCCGGCAATGAAGAATGGGATTATGATCCAGAAGTCGGTGAAGTAGTAGAGCCCTGCGAAGAACACCGACTCAAGAAGCATCCCCGTGATTATGACGTACTTTATGCTGAGCTTGTCGTTTATGATGCCGATGGGAAAAGAGCTGAAGAGGTTGACTACGTTGAATATCGACATCAGTATCCCGATCTGCAGGCCGTCGAACCCGAGGTCGAAGAGGAAAAGCGGCAGGAAGAAGAATGTGAAGCTTATCAGGAACTGCTTGAAGAAATTCAATCCGTTCGGAATTCTGAGCGGCAACATGCGAATCAAGGATTAATTGTCTTTTTGACTCTTATATCCGAGAGGCGGGATGACCGCGACGCCCGGCTCCCCGTATAATATCATTCTATCCCGGAACGAGGGGGACGAATACGCAGCCTCCGTGATTCTCCTGCTTATACTCCCCCTTGGACTTTCGCAGGAGGATAAGGTCCTGATGGTAGAAGCCGCCGACAGGCGCGATCAGGATCCCGCCGTCCTTCAGCTGGTCCTTCCATGCCTGATATATCTCTGGGGTAGCGCAGGTTATGATGATCTTGTCATAAGGCGCAGCGGGCGGGTAGCCCTTGCTCCCGTCGCCAACGGTTACGTCGACGTTGGTGCAGCCGGCCTTCTGAAGGTTGTTCCTGGCGAACAGCGCGAGGTCAGCCTCGACCTCCACTGTATGGACGTGGTTGACAAGCCTTGAGAGTATCGCGGCCTGGTAGCCGGAGCCGGAGCCGATCTCCAGAACGTTGTCGCTTTCCTTGGCCCTCAGGAGCTCTGTCATGATGGCGACCATGTGGGGTGCTGATATGGTCTGCCCGTGCCCGATCTGCAGCGGATAGTCTGAGTAGGAATACGTCTTGTCGCTGTCCAGCACGAACTCCTCGCGTGGGACCTCCCTGAAAGCGAGGATGACCTTCTCGCTTTTTAGGAAGCCTTCGCCTTCGAGCTTGCTTATGAGCATCTCCCTGTCCTCGTTGATTCCCATATTGAATATAGTCGGTCCGTGGATTAAATAAAGTAGTTTTTGGCTGTCCATTTTTTAGCTTTGCCCGGCAATTTCTAAACATGAGCATGTACGATTACTGCATCCTGGACGATTCCGACCCGACCGCCGTCTCATCGAAGGCTGCGTTGCTGGGCTGGGACGGGCTCTGCCTGCTGGGTCCCGAATCCCCGGATGGGATGAAAACGGAGGGTAAGGCCGGGGTCGATATCGTCAGGGGCACCCTCATCGAGACCGACAAGGCGGAGACGGTCAGGAAGGAAGCCCGAAAAAGGAGGGAACGCTTCGATGTGATAGCCGTAAGGGGTCTTAGCGAGGAGGCCAACAGGGCGGCTGTGGAGACTGCTGCCGTCGATATACTCCTTCCAGGAGAGGATTCGAGGATCGATTACGTCATGGTCAAGCTGGCCAAGAAGAACAACGTGGCCATCGGGTTCGAGTTCAGGTCGCTGCTCCAATCCAGCGGAGTGGACAGGAGCAGGATGTTCTCAAGGATGAGGGGGGACGCGAAGATCGTAAGCAAGTTCGGCGGCCCTTTCGTGGTCACCAGCGGGGCCATGTCCGAATGGGATATCAGGGCGCCTTCCGAGCTCATCGCATTCGGCCGCGTGCTCGGATTCGATACGCCCCTGATAACGAAGGCATTGTCAGCCTGGCTTATAGAGAGGAACCGGAAGAGGCTTGGAGGCAAATGGGTCATGCCGGGCGTGGAGGTCGAATAGGAGGATACTATGAAGCTAAAGAGGCTCCCAAGCATGCGAGATAAGAGGCATTATGTTACGTTCCGGCTGCACAGCGGGAATCCTGTCATGTACAGCGAGGTGAAGGGCGCCGTCATGAACTCCATACTAAACTGGATGGGCGAGGAGGGATTCTCATCGGCCAGGTGCAGGATAATCAAGAACCTGTGGGACCACAGTAAGCAGATCGGCTGGATCGAATGCTCGCCGAAATCAGTGGACGACATCAGGATGGCCCTCGCACTGATACACCAAATCGGCGACGAGCGGATAATCTTTCAGGTCACTAGGGTCTCGGGCACGATCAAGTCGGGAAAGCAAAAGCTCAAATAGACTTGATATAATGTCTATATTTTGGAATATAATTCTGATATTGCATAATTTCCCGATATAATGCCCACATTGTGGGAGTATAAGCGAAAACTATTTAAAGGTTACTCTTAAAAGATAAAGCATGTCAGAAGCAATGGAAAATGGTTATGATTGGGGCCCTGTTACACTTGAAAGCGGGCCTGAAGAGTTTCGAGGTCGGAATTTTGCCATCATCGGACAGAATTGGGTCCATGCAGACGGCCACAATTCATTGACTTCTGTTCCGGCTGTCGTTTCTCAAGCTTTGGACATTGCTTATGGAAGTCAAATTCACGGTGATTACAGGACAACTGAATTCACGGCATTTGCTTATCAAGCAGCAGCTCATATGAAAGTCTGATTTCTTCTTTTATTAATAATTCAATACTGCATAATTGTTTCTTATGAGAATGGACCTGCACGTTCATACATTTTATTCGGATGACGCTATCAGGAGCCCCGAGGAGATTGTGAAGGGCGCCAAAGCCAGAGGGCTTGACGGCATCGCGATCACCGAGCACAACAACACAATGAGCTGGAAGAGGATTATCGACGCGGGGAAGAAGAATAAGCTGGGGATCATCCTCGGTGAGGAGATCAAGGTCACGCA
>CAYRIP010000048.1:0-6249 GCA_964424395.1 uncultured archaeon
ATGAAGGTATTGACCATAATTGCCACGATATTCATTCCCCTGGGTTTTTTTGCCGGCGTTTACGGCATGAATTTCAACCCGGATGCATCCCCTTTCAACATGCCGGAACTCAACAGTCCTTATGGGTATCCAGCCGTTTTAATATTCATGATGCTGGTTGCACTCACCATGATAATCTATTTCAAGAAGAGGAATTGGTTATGAGCTAATCGTCGTCCTTCTTCCCAAGGCAGGAATAGCACAAGATTTCGCCATTTTTTGTGTTTGAATCGTCTCTGCATACGGAATGTCCGCATGAAGCGCATATGAAATCGGCAGGCTTATCGCAATAATAGCAGTTCGAACCCATATTCCTCACTCACATGATTATTAACACATTCTGTTAAAAATTTCCCGATGATGATATTTTATCTTGTTTTTATTCAATGAGGGTATATTCATAACATGAAATATAAAAGCGTTGAATATTTTCTTTTCGTCTTCGTATTCGGATTCTTGGTAGCTACGATCGTCTGGTTCACGCTCTTTTCCTTGGTTCAGGGCAATTATCTGTGGGCGCGGGTTTTTCAAGCCGATAATCCTATGGCCCGCTCAATCCCGATCATCTCGGTCACCAATGAAAGCGGTGTCGTTGGCACAATTACCATAAAGGCGGTACCCGGTGATGGCAGCATTTTCATCAAGACGAATCCTTTCATAGGAACTGATATCCAATACTCAGCCAAGGTGGCTTTGGATGTCGCTAGAAAGAGGACTAATACACGGACACCGTACCATGATTTCAACATTGTTTTCGATATACCTTCATCCTCTATCAGCGGACCGAGCGGAGGGGCTGCATTGACAGCCGCAGCAATCGCCTTGATCGAGAACAGAAGCATAATGAAGGGCATAGCTATTACCGGGGCGATAAGGCCTGACGGAAGGATCGGCAGCGTGGGAGGGATAATGGCCAAGACAGAAGCTGCTGCAAAGGCGGGTTTCGAAAAGATCATTATTCCGCAATGGCAGTCGATAATAGTAAATATCATGAGCACAGGGACAAGGCAGGTGTCAATCAACGGGACTGATGTTAACATGCCGATTTTCGATAGAGAGATAATCAATCTGACTGAATACGCAGGCAATGAATGGGGAATCGAAGTGATCGAAGTGACTGATATCGCAAACATCACAGAACTCGTACTCGAATGATATACCCAACTCTCCATTTCATGAAATGCGATGCCGTAATGAGAACCAAGCCC
Source organism: uncultured archaeon (assembly GCA_964424395.1). GTDB lineage: Archaea > Aenigmatarchaeota > Aenigmatarchaeia > QMZP01 > JAFGSV01 > JAFGSV01. Next base: position 1,248 of record CAYRIP010000048.1, read on the forward strand.
GATGCCCGACCTTAGAAAAGGACATAGAATGAATATCTTACTGCCTTTTCATCCGAATAACAAAACTTATAATATGCTCAAGGCATAATAGAATAAAAGACGTGGCCAGTGATTGCGATGATAGAAAGCATGTTTGTCGAGCTGAGTATGGTCATAATCCTTGCGGTCGTCGTGTCCGGGATCATGAAGCTTCTTCGGCAGCCGCTCATCATAGGGTACATAATAACCGGAATCCTTGCGGGTCCCCTCCTTCTAGACCTGGTCAAGTCCGCCGACATGGTCGCAACATTCAGCAATTTCGGTATCGTGTTCCTTCTTTTCATAGCGGGCCTTAGCCTGAACCCGAGGATCATGAAGAGCGTTGGGAAGGTGTCGCTTATAACCGGCGTCGGGCAGGTCATGTTCACCACTTTTATAGGATTCCTAATCGCCAAGCTCTTCGGCTTCCCAGACGTCTCCTCGCTTTACATAGCGATAGCGCTTACCTTCAGCAGCACCATCATCATCGTGAAGCTCCTGTCGGACAAGAGCGACCTTCACACGATCTACGGGAGGATTTCCGTCGGCTTCCTCATCGTGCAGGATGTCATCGCCGTGATAATCCTTATGATTATATCATCCTCCACAGTCGGGGGATCGTACGCCGTGTCAATCACCGTAGAGACCATCCTGATCGGCGTTGGGGTGTTGGCGTTCATCTCCGTCTTCGCCATCTTCATCCTTCCGAAGGTCACCAAAGCCGCAGCCAAATCCCCCGAATTCCTGCTTTTGTTCTCCATAGGATGGCTGCTTCTCCTGGCGATAATCTTTGGCTACCTCAACTTCTCCGTCGAGATCGGGGCGCTCCTTGCAGGAATATCGCTGTCCATGTCCCCCTACCAGTATGAGATAAAGATGAAGATGAATGTCCTTAGGGATTTCTTCATCCTCTTCTTCTTCGTGCTGCTCGGCTCGCAGATGGTCTTCACGAACGTCACGGACTTCCTGCTTCCGATCGCGGTATTCTCGCTGTTCATCCTGATAGGCAATCCCATCATAGTCATGATACTCATGGGGCTGATGAAGTACACCAAGCGCAACGGTTTCCTCGCGGGCCTTACAGTGGCCCAGATCAGCGAGTTCTCCCTGATACTAATCGCCCTTGGCGTGAAGCTCGGGCACATCCAGAACGAGATCCTCTCTATAGTGACGGCGACTGGGCTTATAACGATATTCGGCTCCACCTATCTCATAATGCATGCCAATTCCCTGTACAGCAAGGTATCGAAGTATCTGAATGTGTTCGAGAGGAGCGGGAGGAAGGTAGACGAGCACATATACCACAAGGAAGAGCATTACGACATCATGCTGTTCGGATATGAGAGAATCGGATTCAGCCTGCTTGAATCGATCAAGAACCTCAAGAAGAAGTTCCTGATAATAGACTACGACCCCGAGAAGATAACCAATCTGGCGTCGGAGGGATATGAGTGCAGGTACGGAGACGCCAACGACACGGAGCTGCTCAACGAGCTCAATTTCTCGACGGCGAAGATGATAATATCGACAATCCCTGATATAGACACCAACCTGCTGCTGATGAAGAAGGCGAGGGAGCACAGCAAGAACGCGATTATAATCATAGTCTCATACCACATCGGTGAAGCCATGAAGCTTTACGAGAATGGCGCGACTTTCGTGATCATGCCACACTTCCTGGGAGGCGAGTACACCTCCACTCTGATACAGAAGCACGGCGTCAACCTCGACGAGTTCCTGAAGGAGAAGGTGAAGCACATGAACAACCTAAGGATAAGGATGAAGCTCAATCACGTGCATCCCAAGCCCCAGAAGCACAGGTGACTGCTCAATTGAAGCAAGTTTGGTTCACAATCATTCCCGCTTTTCATTTGATTTGTCGATAACTATCTTTTTTGTCATCCCGTACGGTATCCTCTTGATGATGCCCTTGTTCTCCAGCTTGTTGAGCATGCGGTGAATTTTCACCTTCGTTAGACCCGTCTTATTGACGAGGTCCTTCTGCGTTATCTCCCCATTCGCCTTCTTCATCTCATTCAGGATGCTCTTCTCTTCAGGCAGAAGGAAAATATCGGCCATCTGGTCCTTAAGGATGCTGATCTCCTCCTCCCTTATCAGATACCATATCGTCAATCCGGCCACCAAGAACATGAAGCCTGCCACAAGGTCGATGTACATCTGAGGCGAGAAAGCCCTTTCCATGGGCGCTCTGGGGAAAAACGGGGTGCCATTGAATTGATTGAATCCATTGAACCTTTCAGTAATATTCATGCTTTCGAACAAAGATTCCCTTGACATAGAAACATAAAACTGCAAAAGGAAATTCAGGATTAGATATCCTCCGATTATGAAGCATAGGAACATCACCAATAGATATTTTGCTTTCATTGCAATCAATCCTCAATGGTTGTTACAGCTTGTTTCACGTATGCTTAAATATCATTTCAGTCTTAAAAAACTTTTTTCAACCGGTTTCACGGAATATTGATATACTGTTTCGTCTCTATCTTCTACAGGGTCAAACAGAAATCTGAGGTATTGGGCCATGGAATCATCGCAAGGCCGTTGAGGCCTCACTCGCATAACATTTTGCTCTAAGCAAAACCGAAACAAGGTGTGTTGTCATGAATGGAAGCATAATCAGGCTTGAGAACGTGTGGAAGGTTTACAAGATGGGAGAAGTCGAAGTGCCTGCGCTCAGGGGGATAGACCTCGAGGTCAGGAAAGGGGAATTCCTTGCTATAGCGGGGGCGAGCGGAAGCGGAAAGAGCACCATGATGAACCTGGTCGGTTGCCTCGATGTTCCAACCAAGGGCAAGGTGTTCCTTGACGATGAGGACATCGCTGGAATGAGCGAATCCAGGCTGTCCCAGACCAGGGGAAAGAAGATCGGATTCATCTTCCAGCAGTTCAACCTCATTCCGACGCTCAACGCCATGGAGAATGTCATGCTTCCCCTCGCATTCCAGGACGAGGATGATTCCGAAGCAAGGAAGAGGGCGGAAAGGCTTCTCAAGCTGGTCGGTCTCGAGGACCGGATGAATCACCTGCCTTCGCAGCTTTCAGGCGGTCAGATGCAGAGGGTGGCTATCGCGAGGTCTCTTGCCGTGAATCCCGAGATAATACTGGCCGATGAGCCGACGGGCAACCTTGACAGCAAGACGGGGGGCTTCATCATGGATTTCCTAAGGAAGATGCATGCCGATGACGACAAGACTATCATCATGGTTACGCATGACCTCTATCTGGTTAAAAGCGCTGGAAGGGTCGCTTACCTGAAGGATGGCATGATACAAAGGGTAGAGAAGCAGGGGAGGGGCGATGCGAGATGAGGGCGAATACTGCAACAGAAGCAGGTTTTCATGGGGTTAATACTGCAGGGCTATCGATCCCGAGCAAGGGTTCTGCGGTCAGTCCAATTCAACATTTAGGAGGTAATTAAGATGAAATACGAGCATATGACGATAGCGCTTTTGTTAGCGATGAGCGTTCTTTCCATTGGCGCATGCGCAGCTGAGCCACCATCGACCGCCTCGCTCAACGTGTCCATGGTCAACCAGAACCCCGATCCGGCTAGGGCGGGAGAGGTCCTTGAGCTGAGGTTCATGGTGGAGAACAACGGCGCAAAGGAAGCCACGAACATACATTACGAGCTCATTCCGAGCTTCCCCTTCGTCGCCATACCAGGGGAGGACTACAGCAGGACGATAAACACGCTCTCAGCCTTCCAGCAGGGCAGCGATGCAGCGATAATCAAGTTCAGGGTCATGGTCGACCGGGAAGCGGTCAAGGGCACCAATGAAATACAGCTCAAGAGGTACTACGAAGGTTCGGACATAACTTCAAAAGTCAGCTACGATGTGGAGGTCACCGGAACTGAATACGCCCAGATAATATACGTCGACAAGTCGAAGCTTTATCCAGGCAACGAGACGCCGATAAAATTCACGATAACCAACGTCGGTAACTCTCCGCTCAGGGACCTGGTATTCTCCTGGAGCGAGGCAGAAGGGGTAATCCTTCCTATCTACTCGGATGATACGAAATACATCAAGAACATAGACGTCGGCGAGTCCGTGGAGCTCGAGTACAAGGTCGTAGCGGACGTAAACGCCGTTCAGGGCCTGTATCAGCTGGATCTCAGCCTTAAGTACGACACGGGTTCCGGCGCCACAGAAGAGATCAACACCAAGACCGGCATATTCGTCGGGGGCGAGACGGACTTCGATGTGACGTTCTCAGAAAGCTCTGAAGGCGTGACCTCGCTCTCCATCGCAAACGTAGGCAACAACCCCGCGTACTCAGTGACCGTCATGGTACCCGAGCAGGAAGGCTACAGGGTCAGCGGAAGCACCTCTACGATCGTCGGCAATCTGGACAAGGGCGACTACACGATAGTGTCATTCCAGATAACACAGGTATCCGGTCCGGCTTTCGGTGCTGCCAACTTCAGCCAGATGACCCGGGAAGAGAGGATGGCACAGACCCAATCGATGGCAGTGCCGTCGACCAACAACCTCGAAGTGAACATAGTCTACACAGACACTACGGGCATGAGGCACACCACGAGGAAGGAAGTCCCGATACAGTTCAGGGATAGCAGCATCACCACGACTTTGACGACTACCAGATTCGGGCGGACGTCGGCAACTGCGCCTGTGTACATGACCTATTTCATGTATGGCGCTTTGGCTGCCGTGGTGATCGCAGCGCTTGTGTCATACAAGAAGAGGGACATGTTAAGGGTCCTTCTGGGGAAGGCATCCGGAAAGAAGGGTTGAGCGTATGAAGACGACGAAGGCCTTCAGATTAGCGGTCAATATATTGAGGCACAGCAAGCTCAGAAGCTGGCTTACCATAGTCGGCATAGTGATCGGGGTGGCTGCCGTTGTCGCAATCATATCGATAGGCGAAGGCATGCAGCAGAGCATCGAGCAGCGCCTGGGAGGCCTGGGTTCAGACATAATAACCGTGACCCCGGGAT
>CAYRIP010000048.1:6259-6851 GCA_964424395.1 uncultured archaeon
CACTCTTCAATGATCGACATGCGGCGCACCCGCCTCTCGTCGCCGGGGAACCTGGCCCTCACCTCCTGCAGGAAACGATGGTTGATCTCGTAGACGATCTCGAGGTGGCGGGGCAAGAACTTCCCAAAGAGGCTGACTGGCCACTTTTCCAGGGCCTCCGGCATGTTCATGCGTATCGGGGGCGGCAGAATGACGAGCTTCTCCTCGATGCCTGAGGACGAAGGCGAAGGGCTAACAGACATGGACATCATGGTCATAAGGTCCTTGGAAAATATCCAATACGTGCAGGGAAGCATCTCGGGAAGGGGCGAGATAACGTATCTTGCGGAGGACGCGACCGTAAGCATAGAGGGAGTCGATCCCCTCGCATGGAACCACATAACCACATCTGAGCTTGACCAGGGTCGCTTTCTGGGACCATCCGATTATAACGGTGTCGTGGTGGGAAGCAGGATAGCGAACAGCATGTTCAAGCAGCCGCTGGCCCTCAACAGGATACTGACGATCGAAGGGAGAAGCTTCAAGATAGTCGGTATACTGAAGGAGACCGGTGGAGGCTTCGGGGGCCAGGGCGGCGACAGCTCAGTGATTA
>CAYRIP010000049.1:0-6846 GCA_964424395.1 uncultured archaeon
CTTATAAAGGGTGCAGTGCAAGAAGAAGCCATGGGCGTCTGGAGTTTATTCTCTTTTTGCCTCTAAAGTAGGAGAAGATAAATATGGGAGATTTCAACAATCGCGGAAGGGGTCCCAGAAGGGATTTCGGCCCGAGGGAAATGCACAAGGCAACTTGCGCGGACTGCGGTCAGGAATGTGAAGTACCATTCAAGCCGACAGAAGGCAGGCCAGTCTACTGCAAAGAATGCTTCGCGAAAAGAAGGGATTGAATAGCGAACAAGAGGCATTAACTCTAGAAAATCTCGATTAAATAAAATCGAGCCGTTTTTAGCCCGACCCGATTGGTTGTTTCCGGGGTAGGGGCGATCTTTTAGTTCTTACACAGATTATAATTAAGCGAAGCAATTTAACCCAGTGTACCAATTATAGATTGTGAAATTATGGGTGTAAACATTAATGCATATCTGTCCGGTTCACTTGCAGTGGTTTTGATGTTCTTTCTGTTTGGAACTACTCTCGTGGTATATGACGAAGGGAACCTTGGACTTATGCTCGTGCTTGCTGGTGCATTTTTAGGCTTCATAACGTGGGCTTCCTTAATCAGCAAGAATAGATAAAGGGATTTCTAAATGAAAGCCACTTATTACACAAAGCCATCGCCGAAAAAGCTTTATAAACCCTTCTTTCACTATTCATATTGCGCGAGCCGGGAAGGTGGTTTCGCCGGCGTGCCTTGGGAGCGATTTTAGGGCGTGCTGGTGAGGAAGTTCCACTCACCCACCCAAACGTGCTGCCAGAAGGCAGAGGCTGAGAAGCCAGCTACCTGCACAGAAATGAACCGACCATGCAAGAGCGATGAAACCCGAAAGAGCAATGAGGCATGGACCGGGTGAAATAGCGGGTGCCACGGGGTGCAAGCCGTTTCAGGCGCATAGACAGATACCACCGTCCCCGTGCGCCGTCATAGGCGCGGGGATGCACAGAAAGTGGGCTATTCCCGGCACGCGCCATATTTTATTGTGCTCGTTCCAATATTGATTATGAGATTGATTCCGCTTCTTGTGCTTTCTTCATTAATGGCAGCCATTGCGGCTGGCGCAGCCCAGGCATGCCTCACTGGTGCCGATATGGATTGTGACGATGAAGTGAACATCACAGAGCTTCATGGGCATATTAATGAATGGTATAAATGCTCCGCCTGCGTGACAGATATGTTTCAGGCACTCCAGGCGTACTACAGGATACCATTCTGCGGGGACCATGTCTGCAATTCAACCGTCGGAGAGGACTGCTCGAGATGCGGGCAGGATTGCGGCTGTTTCTCCGGATATCTGTGCCTGGATGGAGAATGCGTGGATTCTGCCCAGGATTTACCGCGGGATTATGTCGCCTACTGGAGGTTTGAAGGCAATGCCAATGATGAGACCGGGGTTAATAATGGAACTCTAATGGATGATGCAAGTATTACATTTGATTCAAGAAGAGGGAATGTTTTGGGTTTGGATGGCCTTAGGGATTATGTTAATATGGGGACTGGAATTCCAAATATTGGCACTAATGATTTCACTTTGTCTGCATGGATGAAAACAGGTAACCGTTTAGGGCGTGAAGCAGTAATAGCTAAGGGGTCGACTGGTTATGGAGAGGTTATGCTTCAGAAATCTGATGACTTTGACAAAATTATTTGTTATGGGAGGGATGTTAGTGGAAGCCCAGAATTCCTTCTGTCTGCTACAACTGGTTGGATTTCTAATCCATTTTTTTTGCCTGATTGGTCATGGAATTTTATTGCCTGTACAAAAGATACAAGCAGTGCAACATTGTATATAAATGGGGTTGCAGTCGCGACTGATACGTCTATTGGTGGGATTAATCTAACTAATACACGCAATTGGAATATTGGTGCAGCAAGAGATGGCAGTGAAAGGGGTTTCAGGGGCAGCATCGACGATGTTATGGTTTATAATAGAAGCTTAAGTGAGGCAGAGATATTGCAGATTTATAATACACAAAATGAATGCCAGACAGATGGGCAATGTGATGATGATAATAATTGCACTATTGATATTTGTGATCCTTCTAATTCAAGTGCAGATTTAATGGGTTGTGTTTTTGAAAATGTGGAGAGTGGAGTGGTTTGTGATGATGGTTTGTTCTGCACTGTAAATACTTTTTGTGATGGTTTGGGAAATTGTGAAGGGGATATTGTTGATTGTGATGATGGTAAAACCTGTACTACTGATGTTTGCAGAGAAGGAAATCGTTCTTATTACGATGGTTCTTATGATTTTTATGTTTGTGAAAACTGGGGGGATAATAATAATTGTAATTCTGGAGAGATTTGTGAACCTTTGGATTCTGGCGCTAATCTAACGACTGGCTGTGCTGCTAATCCTTGTTCTGGAATAAATGACTGCAGTTATTATAATTCCAGTGGTGAAACTGCCTGCAATGATGATGATTGTGTTTTTGGGGGTTGTGAGTGGAATTCTGGTTTGGGGGTTTGCGAAGTGGCTCCGAGTTTGGGTTATGAGGGCTTTGGGACTGTTACAAGAGGGGCATTGGATTGTCCAACTGGATATCAGGTATATAATGTTACACATCTGGGTGATTCAGGAACTGGAAGCTTTAGGGATGCTGTTTCACAAGGCTGCAGGTATGTTGTTTTTGGTGTTGGAGGGACTATTGCTCTTACAAATAATTTTTATTTTGATAAGGGTTTTTTGACAATTGATGGTTCTACTGCACCTAGTCCTGGAATTACAGTATTTGGTGTGGTAGGTTTTAAGGCAGTTAATGGAGGGCATGATATAATTATTCATAATATAAGGGGGGATGGCAACTTTACTCCTCCTGCTATTGGAGGAGCGGATATGTGGGCAATGGATCCGATACATGGTAATATATTTTCTGGTCCTGAAATTTATAATATTATTGTTGACCATTGTACTTTTACTTCTGCCGCTGATGGTGTTTTTGATACAAGAGGAGAGATTGAAAATGTCACCTACTCTTTTAATCTATTTAAGGACACTGAGGCTATGGGCTCTTTCTCGGATCAGGGTTATAGAAAGGGGATTTCTTTCCACCATAATGTTCTTGCTCATGGAGGAAAAAGAATGCCACAAATCAGAAATCAAGGTTCAAACACCACTAATTTTGACCTGGTAAATAATGTTATTTATGGCTGGGGTACTTGGAAGCACTATACAGGAGTCGATGAAGGTTTGCGTATATATGATTATGAGAGTATGTTGTATGAATTGCATGTAACAAATAATTGGTATGAACCTTTAGGTGGCTCACCAACAACTGCAATAATAGGACTTCCAAACTATAACAGTACTCGAATTGATTTTGAGGGCAATGTTTTTCCTCCAGAAGAAAAAGATGATGATGTTGACACTGCTGTTTTGCCTCCGGACATTCCTGCATGGGCGCAGGTTACTACTTATACCGCAAGTGATTTAGGCAATGCTGTTGTGCCCTGTGCTGGTACGCATTATAAGACTCCGGAAGAGCAAGCTCTTTTGGACGAGATTAGCCTTGCTATTGGTGGACAAGGGTATTATCCTAGAAATTGTATTGTTTGAGGAAGCTGCCAGAAGGCAGAAGCTGAGAAGCCAGCTACCTGCACAGAAAGTGGGCTATTCCCGGCTCGCGCCATATTTTATCGTGCCAGTGCCAATATATCATATGAAGGCGTTTCCCTTTCTTATGGTCCTTTTTTTCATAGTTTTCATCCCAGCGGCGGCGGCCCAGCCCTGCCTCACCGATGCCGATATGGATTGCGACGGGAGCGTCAACGGAAAGCCGGGAGTGGCGGTAGGTGCCCTTCCCTGCGCTTGAATACTGCAGGAAATCGCCATGCCAACCTTTTTAAAAACATCATCCATACTAATTAAGGGGGAATGCACATGTCAAGGAAAGACAAGAACATGATGCCGCAATCGAGCGCAGGCCTGATGCGGTACTTCGACCAGTCGAAGGAAAGCATAAAGATCAAGCCCGAGCACGTCCTCATAGCGTGCGTCTTCTTCATAGCGATAGAGATCATGATCAAGTTCATCGCATGAGCCCCACTTCCCCGAAAAGCTTTATTTCCAGCCAGCACAAACAATAGCTATGAAGATATTTCTTGGTCCTGCAGGCGTTCCGTCATCATCCACGAAGAGTGATACGGTATCAGGCATCGAGACGGTCTCTGAGCTCAAGCTCGGTGCGATGGAGGTCGAGTTCGTCCGGGGCGTGAGGATGTCTAACGAGCTTGCCGCCGATGCGGGAAAGACCGCAAAGAGGCTAGGGATCAAGCTTTCCGTTCACGCTCCGTATTACGTCAACCTGTGCAACCCCGAGGTTATCGATGCCAGCAAGAAAAGGATCATCGACTCCTGCGAGAGGGGACATCACATGGGAGCGGGAGTGGTCGTCTTCCATCCAGGGTACTACGGTAAGCTTGAGAAGGAAAAGGCTTACGAGTTGGTCAGGGATGCATGCGCCGATATGAAAGGCGTTCTGAAAAAGAAGGGGTGGGGCGTGAAGCTTGGGCTGGAGGCGACCGGAAAGGTGTCGCAGTTCGGTACCATGGAAGAGATACTGTCAGTATGCGCCGAGGTGAAGGGATGCGTGCCCGTCATCGACTGGGCCCACCTGTTCGCCAAGTACCAAGGCAAAGTAGATTTCAAGGAGATACTCTCGAAAGTTATATCCGCAGGCTATGACAGGCTGCATACGCATTTCTCGAACATCGAGTTCTCCGAGAAGGGGGAGATCAGGCACCTTGACATCAAGAACGGGCAGCCGGACTTCGTTAAGGTGGCAAAGGTCATACTGGGAAGCGACCTTGAGGAGATAACGATAATATCAGAATCGCCGGCCCAGGTGAAGGACTCCCTCGTCATGAGAGAGGACCTTGAGAAGCTGGGATACAAGTTCTAAACGAAGGGTGGTTTCGTGTTTCAATTCACTTCAGGGACCTCTTCAGCTCCCGGGCCGCCTGCTCGGGCTGGGTAATGTTCACATTCAGGCCGAAGAACTCGAAGCCCGCGGGGGTTATCAGCCTCGGGTAGACGCTTATGTGGAAGTGCCAGAAATCGGATTCCGGGAAGTTGTGGTACATCATGTTGTAGGGGGGGTCCTCGAACAGCTTGGAGTAGGCGTAGAACAGGTGCTTTGTCGCTTTGGCCATGGTCCTCATCTCGGCATCGGTCATCTTCGAAAGGTCGCTGAAGTGCCGCCTGGGCAGTATAGTGGTCTGGTACGGCCAGCGCGATACGAACGGGCAGATTACGATCCAGTCCCTGTTGCGGTAGACGACCCTCTTCTTCGCCGAGACCTCATTCTGGATTATGGCGCAGTAGGCGCACTTCTTCTCCTCCTTGAAGTAGTTCTCGGACTCGCGCATCTCCTCGGATATCTTGTGCGGGAATATCGGCGATGCTATTATCTGCATGTGAGGATGGGCGAGGCTGGCCCCTCCCCTGACGCCCTTGTTCTTGAAGATGGTGACGTAATTGACGTCCGGTATCTTCATGAGCTGCTCGTGCCTCTGCATGAGAGCCTTGACGATCAGGACTATGTCCTTCTCGGGCATGTTGAAGTACTCCCGGTCGTGGCCCCTGGTCTCTATGAGGATCTCGTGGGCGCCGCAGGGGGTGAAGGTCGAGTAGAAGTTCTCGGTGATGGGCTTGAGGGACCTCTTGTACAGGACGGGGAACTTGTTCTTGAATACCCTGACCTTCCAGTTCTTCTCGTTCGGAAGCGCCAGGATCGTCCTCTCGGTCTTGTGCTCGTTCCCCGGGCAGAAGGGGCACGCCTTCTCCCTTGAGCTCTTGTGCAGGAAGGCGCCGGGCCTCTTTGACCTCGACGTCGCTATGACCACGTCCCTCCCGAATATGTCCTTACGTATTTCGTCCTTCATGAATAAGTATTCGGGAAGCTCAAATAAATTTGGACATCAATCCCTGCCCTTCCCGAGCCAGAAGCTGTACTGCCTGGGCATCCATCTGCCGTCGTGGCCCTTGTATCCGCATTTGGGGCATTTGAGGCGGGTCAGTATGCGCCTGCCTTTCAGGTTCTTGCCGTACGCCTTCCTAAGGCTGCCTCCGCACGCGGGGCACCTCTTGGGCTTTCCGCCCTTCTTGGTATCGATGCTGAGACCGACATCAGGCATAGAGGAGACGATTCGACGAAGCCTCGACTCCGATATCGCGTATGCGGAATCGGCACCCTTAAGCTCGTCGTTGACAAGGGCCGCAAGCCCCAAGAGAGAATCAGCAGTCTGCTTCTTCAAAACGGACTTCACCACGAACTTTACGACTTCCTTCTTAGGAATCTTCATATGAATTCCTTAAACCCTTGTGACGCCTGGCGTCATGACTTGGCTATCTTTCCCCGCAGCTCCTCGATGTTTCTTGCACCGACAAGGAACATGCTGGTCGAAAGCTCCATTATGATCTGCTCAAGGACGGATTTCGCAGCGGCAGAAGATTTCGTTGCGGGCTTAAGCAGCGGAAGGGCTATCCCAGCAAGGGATGCTCCCATAGCTATGGCCTTCGCCGCGTCGAGACCGGTCCTTATCCCTCCCGATGCGATGACGGGGACCTTCACCCTCTGCAGGCACTGCTCTAGGCACTCGGCGGTGGGTATCCCCCAGCCATAGAAATTATCAAGGGGCTTTCCCGAAATGAGCGAATCTACCTTAACCCAGCTGGTCCCCCCGGCGCCGGCAACGTCGACGGCAGCGGCGCCAGCGCTCTCATGGCAAATCCCGCTCAACAGCGTGCTGGCTTCAACAACATGTTCCAAAGCCGGTATGACGACATGGGCCTCACAGGCTCTTCTCGCTATCAGTCCGTATTCCAG
>CAYRIP010000050.1:0-1963 GCA_964424395.1 uncultured archaeon
TATCCACGGCAGCTTCTCTAAGTCGTTTCTCTTACGAAGGTCCTTCTTAACGGAGTCAGGATTCTCCGCGATGAGCTTTATGTCAAGCATTCTTATCGTCCTATCATTCCTTTAATCAAATCTATGGCGTCTTCTGGGTCTTCTGCTATGTAAACATCCTCTTTTCCGATCCCTTTGAAAAATTCTTTGCTGCCTTCATCATCATTCAATAATATTACTTTCTTCTTAGCTTTAATTGCCAGGGATATCTCAGATGCCGTTCCAGCTCCCATTCCGCATCCAACGATGACATCGCTAGTTAGGACGTTGATATTATTTCTTGCACTCTTCATATCGGTAATGATTGGGATATCGACACCTTCTGAGATGGTAGCAGTATCGGATGTGGGCATTATCCCTACTGTGAGCCCATCAGCATTCTTGGCTCCTTTGTTGACAGCGTCCATAACGCCGGAATTTCTGCCCCCGCTCAAAAGGATCCACCCATTCTTGGCGATCAATTCTCCGATAGCATAAGCATTTCTGATATCAATAGACGTTGCACCACTTCCAGGACCCATCACACCAATTATTTTTTTCCTCATTTGATTCAATAGACGCCATGATATAAAAAATATTGGGATTCCCCCATTGATGGCTCATACTGTCCTTCTGTGCGTTATTCTGTATAATTCCGCGAGCATGGCGTCATCGACCTCTCTTAGGTCCTTGACGACCTTGTGTGCATTGAAATCCATGCCGGCCGTGAAGCCGTTCGGATAAGGCTATCGTTATGCAGCCGGCCAGCCTAGCCGATTCTATGCCTCTTGAGGCGTCCTCCAAAACGAAGATATCGCTTGGACGCAATTTAATCAGATCGGCGCCCATGGCATAAGGCTCCGGGTCCGGCTTGCTCTTCTTGGTCATCTCAGCGAAAACGAATGCTTCGAACCTCATTGCGAGTCCGAACCTGTTGAGCTTGGCATACATCTCACGCTCATCAGCGGATGTCACCGCTCCCCGATGGAATTGATCCGTATAGGCAAGCATTTCCATGGCGCCATCTATCATAGTGAGCTCCTTTTCTATCATCCTTTCCACTATGATCTGCTTTCTATCCATAACCTCGTCGACGTCCACCTTCAGTCTGTAATCCTCGATCACCCCGGCGAAATCGCTCCCCTCGACCATGAATCGCCTGATATACTCTTCTCTTTTGAATTCCGGCACGCCTTATTTGGAGAATGTCTCGTTGACTGCACGAAAATAGAGACCCTCGGAATCGACCAGGACGCCATCGATATCCAGCAATACGCCTTTGAACATGTCCTATCTTTAGCAGAAAATTCTAAAATACCGGTTCATATCAGCTGGGCAGCATGGTCGAGAACATCGTGTTTATGATAAACATCGCCCCGATGAAGACGAACACGGCTATCAGGGACAGGACGGGAGCTATCTTCAGGCCGTCCTTCTCCTTCCCTGATCCTATCAGGCCGAGTATCAGGCCGCCGAATATCGTTGTTATGAGGATTGCACCGATCGAGAAATTGAAAAGGAATGTCGGGTCGATCTGGGCTCCTTCCATGCTTATGAACGAGACCTTTGAGGATACCTCGCTGGTCATCGTCATGTCGGGCCCAAGGTCGGACATGGTGTTCGTCAGGTAGTTGGAGAGCGCATACAGACCCGGTGCCCCGAGGCAGCCGGCGAAAGCTATGAAGATCGCATACATCATGGTGTTGGCCTTGATCTCCTTCTTCATGGCCTGCCTTCGCCTTATGTCGTTAGCGTTCTCCTCCAGCAGGGCGACGAGCTGCCCTCCGCCCCTGATGCCCTGAATAATGAGGTCTATGGTCCTCTTGAGGTCCTTGGATCTTATCGCCTCTGGGATCAGCTTCAGCCCATCCTCAAGCGACTTCCCGGACATTATCTCCTTGCCCGCCCTCTTCAGCTCCTTTTCAAAGATGCCGAACTCCGGCCT
>CAYRIP010000050.1:1973-3757 GCA_964424395.1 uncultured archaeon
AAGGATGAGGGCCCTGCTCGGTATGTATCCGGCCCTGATGTTGGCAGACAGCAGGAGCAGGGCATCGGGCAGGATCTCATCGACGAACCTGGCCCTCCTGTCCACAGACAGCACCAGCATGACGCTGAACAGGGCGACACCCAGGAAGAAGACCCCTGGAACGACCATGAGTACATACGTCCTGAAGAACGCCCCGGCCGCCCCTCCCATTATCAGGCTGATTATGATTATGGTCCTTATGAACTTCTTCGGGTCCCTCCTCGAGCCCGAATAATTAAGCTGTTTATCGACCCACCTCTCGTAGAATCTTGGAACTATCGTAATCCTGGGAAGCACCCTCTTGTGCTTCTTCTTGGCTGGCTCCCCTTCCTTTGCGACGGCTTCGGCCGCCGCTTCATTGCCTTCCCCGGCAGGCTGTTCATTATCTTCCTCGTCCTTCGTCTTTACTTCCTTGTCGTCGGCTTTGTCTTTCGCATCTTCTTCTGGCTTCTTCTCGGCCTTGCCTTCCTTCTCCGCCTTCTTCCTCTCCTTCTCGGCCTTCTTCCTTTCCTCTTCTGCCTTCTTCTTTGCCTCCTTTTCCCGCTTCTCCTCTTCCTCGGCCCGCTTCTTGTCCTCCTTGGACTTCTCCTTCGCTTCCTTTTCCTCTTTCTTCTTCGCTTCTTCAGCCCTCTTCTTGTCCTCATTGGCCTTCTGCTCTGCTTCCTTCTCCGCCTTCTTCCTCTCCTTCTCGGCCCGCTTCTTGTCCTCTTCGGATTTCTTCTTTGCCTCCTCTTCGCTCCTCTTCGCTTCCTCGGCCTTCATCTTCTCTACCTTCTTCCTAACCTCTTCCGCCTTCTTCCTCTCCTTCTCGGCCTTCTTCTTTGCCCTTTTCCTCTCTTCCTCGGCCTTCTGTTTAGCGGCCTTCTGCTTAGCGTCCTTTGAATCACCGAACAGACTCATATACCCACCGGCCTCTTGGATTTAATCATGCCTATAAGCATGAACTGGAACAGCACCAGGAACCCGAGGATCCCAAGGAGCACGTATTCCATGTTGATGCTCAGCCCCACGAGGGAACCCAGCGCCAAAAGGAACGTTATGCCAAGCGTTGGCATTATCACGCAGAACACCATGTATAGCATCGCAATCGGGTTCAGCTGGGCGCCGTACTTCTTTATCGCCATCGTCTGGTCGACCGCGAGGTTATCCACTATCTCCTTGATCGTCGTGCTCACGTCCGCTCCGGACTTAAGGGCGTTCACCATCTGCCATAGCACCCTTCTGAAGTAGAGGCTTGGATTCTCCCTTGCTAGCGTCTCCATCGCCTCGATCTCGGACTTCCCCGTGTTGATCTCGTCGACGGTCCTCTCGAAGACCTTGCTCAGCTGGCCGTAATCCCCGTGGGAAACTGAGACGAGGCAGTTGAATAGCGGGACGCCGCTTCGTATCTGGATGAGAAGGTGGTGAAGGGCGTGCGGCAGGTTCTCGTCTACGCTTCGTATCTTCTTCTTTGCCATGAGCTTCGGGTACATCGATATGTAGAGGAAGGCAGCGCCGCCTATGGATGCACCGACCAGAAACGAAATGCCGAATCCCTGCGTGACCGAAACCCTCGCCATCCTGGTTATGCTAATCATAAGGCCGAATAGCAGAACGAAATAGAACAATGCCGAGAAAAGGGCGATCCCGCACCATTCCCTGGGCTCGAGGTCCATGTCGGACTGGTCCAGGTCCCAGCCAAGGGACGGAAAGAAGTTCGAGACTGTCTCACCGAACCCTATGAAGATCCTGGAGAAACGCCGGAC
>CAYRIP010000050.1:3767-6831 GCA_964424395.1 uncultured archaeon
CAAGGGGCACTCTCTTCATATAATTAATTATTCATCTCATGTAATATATATTAAAACTCAGATGGCGTGAGTATGCGGTTTTACATCATCCCGAATGCTTATTAGTCACGATGCCAAATTTCAAGAATGGACAGGATCGAATTCGCCGGGGCCATCCTGATAATGCTTGCCATCGTCATCCTGGCCGGGTACGGCCTGTACATGTTCGTCCAGGCAGCCGACGTTCCGGTAATCATAAGGATCGGGATCGTTGCGCTGGTGGTGGGCTTCCTGGTTATTCTGTTATCTGTCACCAGGGAAAGGCTGCTGGACCTGCGGCTGGAGAAACGAAAAAAATGAGGAGGTGCTAAAGAATGATATTGACCACATCCGATGCTATCGAGGGCAGCAAGATCACAAAGACGCTCGGTATAGTGAAGGGGAACACGATAAGGGCCAAGCATATAGGGAAGGACTTCGTGGCCGGCCTGAGAAACATCGTAGGCGGCGAGATAAAGGAATACACGGAGATGCTTGACGAATCGAGGGAAGAGGCGGTCAGGAGGATGGTAGAAGATGCCGACAAGCTGGGCGCCGACGCGGTCGTCACGGTACGCTTCACGACGTCCACTGTCATAGGCGGCGCCGCAGAGCTGCTCGCCTACGGAACTGCCGTCAAGCTCAAGTGATGCCCGCGGCCTCCGCCATCGTCAGATAGGACGTATCGTATCTTTCTTCCATTTCGGATAGCATGGAATCGAGCCTTTCGAGCTCATATCCCCCGAATCCCTTGGGATGGAACAGGAGGACGGCCGGGGTCCCTGCCTTCTGCATCTTGTTCAGGATGTTCCAGGGCTCGCCAACCAATATATCATCGCTCCTTGTCACCGGGACCTCGATGATCCCGTCCCTTTCATATATGGGAATCGGCATGGAATCCCATGACTCGAAACCCTGCATAACGCTGCTGTCGATAAGAATGCCCGATCCAAAAAGCGCTTCGTAGTATTCCGGGACGCCTCCCCAGTTCGTCACGAGGCATGGCGACCTGAATGAGATGATGCTGATATCGCCGGCGGCCTTCCTGATCGCTTCCTTGTTGGCGTCGAGGCTCCGCCTGAACGCATCCGGCGTCTTCAAGCTCATCATCCACACATAATCCAGAGAAGAACCGTATCTCTTCGCAACCAGCAGCGCTTGGCCCTCGTCAAAGATAGGGAACAGGTGCCTGTCGGTATGAAGCCCTATCTCATGGCTGGCCTCATAAATATTCTTTACAAGCTCAGGGTTCTTTTCAGCAGCCTCTCCAGTGATAAAGAAAGTCCCTTTGGCATTGTGGCGCTCAAGCGTCCTTAGTATCAGCGGGACGCTCATCGTCTCGTTTTCGTCCTCGGAGTCCTCAATATCGAATGATAACGATACTTCCAGCTTCCGTGGCTGTTCGACGGCCGTCAGGATCCCAGCAATGCCTGCTGGGCGACCATAAGGCGATTGGATGGCGACAAGGAGAGAGATGACTGCTGCGCATGCCAACATTGTAAATGCGATTTTCAATTCACGTGCTCTTCCCTTCTTCATTCGACCAATTCAAAGAATTTTATGCGGGGGCTGGGATTCGAACCCAGGAAGGCACTAAGCCACTAGGCCCTGAACCTAGCCCCTTTGACCACTCGGGGACCCCCGCAATGATTATGCTGCTAATTATTACGCGGTTGATTTTTAAAAATGGTGAAACGGCTGGCAGGAAGAACGGTTATGATTCATGCGGGGGCTGGGATTCGAACCCAGGAAGGCACTAAGCCACAGGGTCCTAAGCCCTGCCCCTTTGACCGCTAGGGTACCCCCGCATTCTAAAGATTTTTAGGGGGATTATATTAAAAAGGATTGAGCCTACATCGGGTTATATCATATTTTACGTCCATTCTGGAATATAATTCCGATTGGTTTATAAATCTTCCCACATTTAATCCACATTATCCCACTACGTGGGAACATAAATCCAAAGGTTTATAAAGAGTATCTGTTAAAGATAAGGCAGGTAATTACATGAGCACGCCCAAGCATATCCAGCTGTTGGCAACACTCTCAGGCAGCGTTATCCCTGCCCTTACGAATAGCGGAGATTTCGTTGTAACAGGCAATGTCGAAACGCCTGATCAGTACGAGGTCAGAGCATTCACGGGTAAGGGCTTGAGCACCTACCCCGTCGCCACGATACACGTCGGTAATCCGCATATCCATGTCGATTACGTATCAAAGGTAACAAACAGGGAGATGGAAGGTATCCTATCGCGTTATCCCGATGTTATGATATAATCATTCTTTGCTTTTTCCTTTCTCTTCGTCGCCGTTCTCTTCGCCTTCGTCGCCGTTGTCCTCTATAAGCTCCATGTCCTCGAGCTTGTCGCCTTCGCTTAAGCGCATCACCCTCACGCCCTGCGTCGACCTGCCTATGAGCGATATACCGTTTGTCGCGACCCTTATCGCGGTCCCCTGATTGCTGATAAGCATCAGCTGCTCCCCGTCCTCCCCGGTCACCTTCTTTACGGCTTTGACGGGACCGTTCTTCTCCACGATCTTCATGTTTATAAGACCCATGCCGCCCCTTCTCTGAACCTTGTAGAAGGACCCTTCCGTCCTCTTGCCGTATCCAAGCTCCGAGACCGTAAGTATCTGCTCGCCGTCCTCGAGTATCTCCATTCCTATGACCTCGTCGCCCTTCCGAAGCCTTATCCCTCTCACGCCCGCGGCGGACCTGCCCATCTCGCGCACGTCCTTCTCATGGAACCTTATCGCCTTTCCTTTCTTGGTCGCGAGGAATATCCTCTTCTTGCCGTCCGTCACCTCGACGTCGATGAGCCTGTCGCCATCCCTTAAGTTGATTGCGATTATTCCGCCCTTCCTAGGCCTGCTGTATGCCACGATGGCAGTCTTCTTGACCTGCCCCAGCTTCGTGCAGAATATCAGGAATCTGCCTTCATCGAAATCCCTGAGCGGCACGGTCGTAGTTATCTTCTCGTCCTCGTCCAGGTGTATGTAATTGACAATCGCCTTGCCCCTTGAGTACCTGCTTCCGGTCGGGAGC
>CAYRIP010000051.1:0-6796 GCA_964424395.1 uncultured archaeon
TCATAGGGATAATATTCATCGAACCAAAGGAGGTCTCTCTCGATGAGCTTGCCAAGAGGACCGGATACAGCCACTCCGCAGTGAGCGCGTCGATGAAGATGCTCGTTGCCAGCGGAATCATGAAGCGCAAGAGGCTGCCCAGGAGCAAGAAGGTGTATTTCTTCATGGAGAAGGATATGTTCGTGATCTGGAAGCAGATGGTCGAAAAGATCAACTCAAACATATTGAACCTGGAATCCAAGGTCCCAAGGATAATAGATGATTACAGGAAGGTCAAATACGAGGGCTCTCGCGAGGAGATGCGGATCGTCGAGAGGTACTATGACCAGCTGCTCGCATTCCATAGGGTGATCAACACATGCATTGGGATGTGCGATGATGTTTCTTCGTGTAACGAAGGTAAAAAAAGGAGGAATAAATAAATAGCGCAAATATAATTATAGATGTGATGTATTATGAACATGAACGCAACTTTGGCTGGAATCTTCATGGCGGTGCTGATCCTGTCCATGCACGCCTCGCTTGCTTCGGCGCAGGCCGAGATAAGCCTGCTTCTGACCAAGCAGACCCCCTACCCTGTCGAGCCCGGTAAGGTAGTGAGCATCGAGGTGAGCCTGCAGAACAACGGCAGCGGCTCCGAGAGCATAACGCTCGAGATAGAGCCCGCGGCCCCGTTCACCCTGCTGGCCGGCCAGGACAAGATCAAGACCTTCTCCAGGATAGGCGCCTACGACAGCATTACGAAGACATACAAGCTAAAAGTCGCTGATTCGGCTATATCGGCCACATACGATGTCGAGTTCAGGTATTACAGGGCAGGCACGACGGCTTATGTGGTGAAGAAGATGCCGATCACGGTCCAGGGAACCCCGAAGATCGTCATAAGCGACGTTTCGACCGATCCCCTGATCATCGAGCCCGGGGACGAGGCAGAGATAACCGTGACCATGACGAACGAGGGGACCGGTTCGGCGTATCAGACAGAGATAAGCCTGACGGCAGACCCAGACCCGGAGACCGAGGAGTCAATAATTACCCCGGTCCTGTCCGGAGGGGTCTTCTTCCTCGGCGATTTCATGCCGGGAGAGGAGGCCATAGCGACCTTCAAGCTGGAAGTCGGCAACGACGCCGTTTACAAGACGTACCTGTCAACGCTGGACATCGGCTACAAGGACGAGAGCGGAACCTCCCAGTCTACCTCTTTTGCGATGGGCATCCCTGTGAGGGGAAAGCCCATAATAGAGGTGCTGAGCGCGAAGGTTGACAATTCGGCATTCAAGGTCGACATTGAGAACATAGGGACAGGCAACGCCAAGGCTCTGAAGATATCATTCGTCCAGAACGGGGAGGTCAAGGACTCGGCTGTCGCAAACGAGCTCAAGCCCACCAAGCACAAGACGCTGCGCTTCAATGGGTTCACCTTCGGCAAAGCGGCTATCAACATATCATATCTCGACGAGAGCAACGAGTACTTCTCAAGCGAGATACCCGTATCCGTCAAGCAGTCGTCGTATGACGAGGAGGGGGCCGGAGGCGGCGTCGATTCCTCGCTTGTGTCAGTGCTAGTGGTGATAATAGTTCTTGAGAGCTTCTACGTATGGAGAATCAGGAAGAGGGCGAAGAAGCCGAGCTAGCCATTCTAGTTTTGCCTGGGTGTTAGGATGAAAAAGCCAATCTTTGAGCTGAGGGACGTCTGGAAGACTTACTGCATGAAGGGTGTGGAGACTAATGCCCTAAGGGGCATCAACCTCGAGATAAAGGACGGCGAGTACACTGCGATCCTCGGGCCTTCGGGCTCGGGGAAGTCCACCCTGATGCACGTGATGGGCTGCCTGGACACCCCTTCCAAGGGAAGGGTATTCATCGAAGGCAGGGAAATATCCCAGATGAAAGACGATGAGCTCGCCAAGATCAGGAGGGAGAAGATAGGGTTCGTCTTCCAGTCCTACAACCTCGTCCAGGGACTCAACGCTGTCGAGAACATCTCACTGCCCATGAGGTTTTCCGGCCACGGCCGGGGGGAATCCCAGCGCAGGGCCAAGGAGCTTCTGAGGAAGGTCGGCCTTGTCGAGAGGATGTCACACAAGCCAAACGAGATGTCCGGCGGTGAGCAGCAGAGGGTGGCCATCGCAAGGTCCCTTGCCAACGACCCGGATGTGATCCTGGCAGACGAGCCTACAGGCAACCTTGACACCAAGACCGGCAGGGAGATAATGGAGCTTCTCGAGAGCCTTCACAAGAAGACCGGCAAGACCATCATCATAGTCACGCATGACACCAGGCTTGCGGCCAGGGCCAAGAGGGAGATCCGGATGGTCGACGGCCAGGTGGCCCGTAAATAATTATGATCGATCTAGCTTTGAGGGACCTGAGCGAACACAAGGTAAGGACGATTCTGACAGCCCTTGGGATATTCATAGCGATAACGGCTATCGTCTCGCTCGGCTCCATTTCGGCGGGCGTCAACGAGCTCGTCACCTCTTCCACCGGCTCCATGGGCTCGGATACGATTTTTGTAATGAAGTCATTCGACATGTCCGAGATGGCGGGACCGCCGGGCTCATTCACCATCGAGGACATATCCAAGGAGGATGTAGAATTCCTTGAATCCCTCCCCGGAGTCAAGAGGGCGGTCCCGATAATCGCAAGGCAGTTCGGGGGGATGTTCGAGGTGGATGCGATAGACATGGAGCAGGTAAGCCTGTTCGGCGTGGAAGATATAGAATTCATGGAGGGGACATGGCCCGAGAACGAGGACAGGGGAGCGGTGCTGGGATACCTGGTTGCCAGCACCCTGGACGTTGTAGTCGGCGATTATATAATGCTTCCCGGGAGCAAGAAGGAGATGGAGGTCGAGGTCATGGGCATATTCGAAGAGGGCTCTGGGGCCTACGACCTAGTCATCCTGCTGCCATACGAGTACGGCGATGAGATTTACGAGACGGACGGGGGAGCCACCCAGGTTATGCTTGAGCCCATGGACGTGTCCGTCGTCCAGGAGATAAAGGAGACCATCGAGGAGGAAATCGACGATCTGGACGCCATGACTATGGAGGACGCCCTTGTCATGATGGAGGAGATGACCGGAACCCTTAACATAGTGACATTCGGGATAGGGTTCGTCGCCTCCCTTGTTGCCGCGATAGGGATAATAATCACGATGTACACTTCCGTCCTCGAGCGAAGGAAGCAGATAGGAATAATGAAGGCCGTAGGCGCGGTCAGGAGGGTGATACTCCAGCAGATACTGGAGGAGGGGCTGCTGATATCCGTCGTTAGCAGCGTCCTTGCCGTATTGGTCTCATTCGTCTTCGTCGAGTTGCTAAACAACGTCCTTCTCGGGGGCGCCAACCTCGCCCTCATTACGCCGGCCCTCGCCGGGGGGGCGATCGCTTACGGGGTATTGCTGACAGTCATTTCAAGCATGTATCCGGCGTGGGTGGCCGTGAAGACCGATCCCATCAAGGCGATAAGGGGGGCGATTTGACCATGATGTGGGAGATGATGCTTCGGGAGTTCGGAAGGCATAAGCTCCGGACCATTCTGACCTTACTGGGCGTCATGATCGGCATATTCCTGGTGACAAGCGTGAGCTCATTCGCGGAAGGCATAACGTATTACGTGAACGACCAGATAGCGATCACCAGCGGCCTGGTCATAGTGACCGAGAAAGGCGTCGGGGGCTTTAACATGTTCGCGAGCCAAATCGACGAGGAGCTCCTCGAAGATGTCGGGAGCCTGTCGGGTGTGGATCAGGTGGCTCCGATTGTGATGGCAAGGGTGGACGGCGTATCGATAACGGGCACCGACTATGAGAGCGAGGACATAGTCAGGGGGGTCAACATCGAGGTCGGGGAAGGCAGGGACTTCGATATCGGGAAGAACGAGCTCGTTATAGGATACAAGTATGCGGAGAACAACGACCTCGGCGTCGGCTATACGATAAAGCTGAAAGATACGGAATACGAGATCGTCGGAATCCTCATAGAATCCGGAGACCAGGATATCGATAATTCGGTCCACATGGCGCTTTCCGATCTGCAGGAGCTGGCGGGCATGGAAGGCAAGATATCAATAATCATGGTCAAGCCCCTCACGCCGGCCGACGCGGAGGTGATAGAGCAGACCATCAACGACGAGTTCAGCGACCTTTCGGCTGCTAGCGATAAGAGCATAATGAACTCCGTAAACGAGATGCTAGGCCAGCTGACGCTCATGACATTCGCCCTCGGCTCGATTGCCGCCCTGATATCTGGGATAGTCATCATGAACGTGATGATAATATCAGTCAGGGAGAGAAGGAGGGAGATCGGGACGATGAAGGCCGTAGGGGCTACCAACAGGCAGATACTGCTATCCGTTCTCGTGGAGGCCGTGACGATAAGCGTCACAGGAGCAGTAATTGGGGTCATTCTCAGCTTCGGTGGAGCCGCCTACATCAACACGATACTTCTTCGTCCCATGGCGCTAGTGACGCCCAGGCTGATCGTCCAGGGGATCGCCTTCGCAGCATCGATAGGGATGGTATCAGGGATACTTCCGGCGAGGCAGGCAGCTAGGCTCAGCCCCATAGAGGCTCTAAGGTACGAATAGGGCGAAGAGACAGGTGCATGAAACCACTTAAATATCGAAGCTCGCGGGTTGTTTACGCAATGAAAGAATATGTATATACGATGGTCGTTATTGGCGTATTCAGAACCGATAGCAGGAAACTTATGATACGTCTTTATTAGTTGATTATGATATATCCATAAATAGCTTAAGATTTCCATCGTAAGGATGGTGACGTAAATGGCCAAAAAGAAGGCGAAGAAGAAGAAATAATCGATTTCAATCAGGTAATCACTCTTTCGATGCCAAAACCAAAGAGTTGATGATCATATTTGCTTTTTCTATTCTTTGATTGGTTGCAGTGGTAACAGCATCTTTTAGCTATCTTTTCCTAAGAACAACTTCTGTATGCGGGTAAGCGATCTCGACGGTCTTTGTCTTGGATATTTCCCGGAATATCTCTTGTGTGAGATTGCTTGCGACTTTGATCCTCTCATCGGCTTTGACGTAATATCTTGCCTTGCAGTCTATTCCAGAAGGCTGGAAGAATGTTCTTATGTAAGGTGGCTTAGGCATATCCGCTAAAAAGTCCTTAGTCACCTTATTGACAGCATCCGTGCAGATCTTTATCGCATTGTCAAGATTGCTCTCAAATGTTATGCTCGTGACAACCTCGTCTAAAATGTATTCGTCTGTGAGCGTGTAATTTATGATATCCATTTCGAACAGCTTGGAATTCGGAATCATTATCACCCTTCCAGAAGTCTCTTCGCTTGCGATAGTGCCCCCGATCTCTCTGAGATAGATGTGTGTCAGTGCGATGTCGATCACGTCACCCTTCACTGTTCCGATAAGGATCCTGTCACCTATCTGGAACGGCTTCTTGGTGATGACCATTATCCATCCTGCGAACCCCGTGATGGGCCTTTGCAAAGCCCATCCAAGGGCTGCGGAAAAAAGCCCTGCCCAAATCCCAAGCCCGGTGAAGTCACCACCAAGGTAGAATATGAGCCCGAATATGAGCAAAATCGCAAAGAAATATCTCCAAAGGCTGAGTATAACCAAAGCGTTGTTTTTCTGTTTCTTGGTCTTAGCCCTTCTTAAAACGGCTTTCTTCAATCCTCTGGCAATTATTTTATAAATAACAATTGCCACTATGACAATGACCGCAACTGAAATGATCGTGGGCAGCATATCACTGATTTGTCCCTGAATGAAGTCTAAATCAATCATAACCGTGGCCTCTTTCCTTTTTTCACCAATTTTTCACCAATTTTACTGAGAACTGTGCCTTATAAATGAATTTCCATGTCATGTCGCATTTTTTAAACAAGGATTCACAATTTTTAATCAGGATATGATTATATGCCTAGATTCTTCAAGAGGCAATCAAAGAAGGCGGGCATGCCTCCCGGCACTCTTATTCATGTGGGAAAGAAGAAGATTGAAAACGTCAGGATCTCTTTGATGGATTATGATGAAAAAAACTTCGAAGAAAGGGATATAAAGAAAATCGAGGACTGCTTCCCGTTCAAGAAAAAACCGTCAACCACCTGGATAAATATCGATGGTCTTCATGATGAAAAAATAATCGAGAAGATTGGCAGGCATTTTGAAATCCATCCGCTTGTTCTTGAGGATATTCTGAACACGGGGCAGAGGCCAAAAATGGAAGACTTCGGGGATTATATTTTCATCGTCTTGAAAATGCTTTTCATTGATAAAGATAGTGATGAAACAAAATCCGAACAGATCAGCCTGATTATGGGGGACAACTATGTGATTTCCTTCCAGGAAGCACTAGGGGACATATTCGATCCGGTAAGAGAGAGGATAAGGAGCGGGAAAGGTAAAATAAGGATGTCTGGCCCGGACTATCTATCTTATGCGCTCCTGGATTCGGTTGTTGACAATTATTTTTCCATACTGGAGAAATTCGGGGAGAGGATAGAGATCATAGAGGAAGACCTAGTGTCGGAGCCGAAGCCAGAGACATTGCAGACCATCCACAACATGAAAAAGGAAATGATATATCTCAGAAAATCGGTATGGCCTTTGCGGGAGGCAGTGAGCAATCTCGAGAGGGCTGAATCAAAAATTATCAAGAAGAGAACTCATGTATACCTGAGGGATGTCTACGATCACACGATCCAGGTGATTGATACGGTAGAGACCTTCAGGGACATGACCTCTGGAATGCTTGATCTCTATCTTTCAAGCATAAGCAATAAGATGAATCAGGTCA
>CAYRIP010000052.1:0-6754 GCA_964424395.1 uncultured archaeon
CCCGTAGTATGTCGATCCCCTGTACCTGGATATCTCCCCGTCCACGTGATCCCATAGGTAGGAGATGTTCAGCAGGACGGCGCTTAGGACCACATAGGTCCAGTCCCCGTAATATACCAAAGGGAATAGGGACGCGGCCATGAAGAGCATCTGCAGCATCGTGACCTGGTTCGCCGATGCCCCGACCACGATGAAAGGCTTTGTGAAATATATGGAGACCCTCCTCATGCATCTTGAGTAAAAGACCTCCCTGACTTTCGGTTTGGGCTGGCAGATCTTTCTTAGTTCCTTGATGGATTCGACCATATTACATAATGTCAATCGGTTTAAATAAAAACATCCCATGACCATTTCTCAGGCGCAATCACTCCTGAAAACGTATGTGGCGGGAGCCCCGCCCGCCTCCGAAACGAAGACCGGCTCGCAGCTGTCTATGACCCTTTTCATCTCACGGATATCGTCACTGGCGTCCGACTCGACGATCGACCGCCTGTTCAGATACACAAGATAATCAGATTCGTTCTTCTCCGAAAGCTCTATGTCCTCCCTGAGTATCCCCGTCTGCTCGAACATATCCATGCCTAGGCTCGGAATGGTGTCGTTCAGGCTGTGCCTGCCTTCCATGAACCTCTCCGCGATAAGGCCAATATCCCCGGACTTGTATGTGTACCAAAGGTTCGTCGCCGTCGGGACGTATATCTTGGCGCCGGGCTCTGCGTTCTCGTTGAGCCACCAGACCACATCGAGGTATGAGACCCCGGAGTAATCCATCTCGAACCCGTTTGCCATCGCGCCCTTGCTGCCGCCCACGATCTCGTTGTAATACACCGCGACCGTGTTCATCCCTTCGGACATCGCGAACACGAAGGGAAGCGCGATTAGAAGCGTTATGGCTGCCATCGTCAGCATCTTCCACTTGAAGAACCTTCCGATGTAGTCGGCGGCGATGCTGGCGCCCAAGCCTGAGAGGATCGCGAAGAATGGGAATACGTTTAGGTATATCCTGACGCCGTCGTGCGGAGTGGCGAACGGCGATGAGAATATGAGCATCGGGATGATAGCCCCGAAGAGGATGAGGATGGTGTTTCTGTCCCTCAGCGTAACGATGTCCCGAATAGCCCTGGAGGAACCTATCAGGACGAAGATGAGGATGGTGACAGGAAGCGTAATCGCGGCCATGACCCAGGTGTAGTGCCATGGCAGCATGCCCTCGACCCTTCCGAACATGTTCCCCATGTAATACGACGAGATCGTTATCGTGTCCTTGGTGGCCACCAGCTCCAGGTATCTTGGGAGCGTGTCGAACCACAGCCACGGCCATGATAGGAAGAACACGATCGGCGACAGCAGCAGGAAGGAGTAGACCGCCACCGGGACGGACCTGAGCCTGAAAGTCCTCTTCGCGACGCCCCTGGCGATTATCAGCAGCTTGTCCCTGTAGGCGACTATGAACCATGAGAGCAGTATGAACGGAAGGAAGTACGCGTTTATCTTCGATGCGAGCGCGAGGCCGAAAGCGACGCCCGCAAGGATGCCCCACCTGCGGCTCTTGAGCCCCTTCCAGAAGAAGTACGTGGCGACCAGGACCATGGCGGCGGTCGGGGCGTCAAGCGTCACGTAAAGCGAGTTCGCGAAGAACCGCGGCATGAATATGAGCGATATCGCCGAGAAGAAGCCGGCCTTCGTCCCGAAAGCCTCGGCGGCGAACAGGAACACGAAGAACACTCCCAGGGCGACGAAGAGGACGGTGGCCATCCTGTGCGCGGCGACCGATGACATGACATCAAGGTGCTGGCCGTTCAGGAACCATATGCCCGCCCACGTGAAGCCAGACAACGTCTGCGACAGCCTGGGCCTTCCGCTCCAGCAGCGCCACCTGGTGTCCTCTTCCATGGGCGGATTGTCCAGCCTGCACATCTCCAGCTGCGGCTTCCCGGTAGCGGCCGAGTATATGGAATACACCCTGGCCTTCCCCCCGGAGAGATGCCTCGTCTCGTCCCATGCGAGACCCGCGTTGGGAAGCGCGTATATCGCAAGGATTATGTAGACCAGCGCAAGCGAGGCGGCGAAGATGTAAAGCCTCCTGCTTGAAGCGAACCCCCTGAGAACGTCCACAACTCCGGGAAGCGGTTTTAGCGACATGATAATCAATAACCTTGACCCACAGATGTATAAATTTATTCCTCATCGTGCTTTATTATGTTATGTCGTTTCATGAGGCAAAAGCCTTAACCTCCCGACGGGGGCGGTCATGGTGAGGATCAGCAGGCTTCTCCCCCTTGTCGGCATAGCGCTTTTCATGTACATCATCATCAACCTCGACATGATGAAGATTCTCGACCTGCTGGGCAGGATGAGAATGGATTATGTCCTTCTCTCCATAGCGCTGCTGGTCCCCGTCATGCTGCTAAGGGGCGAGAAATGGAGGATGATAATCAAGTCATACGGCATCGAGTACGACCTGCTCCGGTCCACGAAGGCCTGGATCTCAGGGTTCTTCATCGGCATCATCACCCCCGGCCGGATAGGCGACCTGTCCCGCGCATACTATCTGAAGAAGGACAAGGACGTGACGATGGGCAGGTCCCTTACGACCGTCGTGGTGGCAAGGCTGTTAGACGTCGCGACGCTTTTTTTGCTGGCATGCATAGGGCTCGTCATAATAGCGTCCAGCTATATTGCTGCCGGTGAGATGCTCTTTTATGTCATCGGCCTCTTCATAGCGTTCATAGCGGGCGTATTGCTCCTTGCGAGGAAGGGATTCACAAGGACCATCCTCAGGCCGCTCTTCATAAGGCTGCTCCCGGCGAAGTACCAGGATCTGATCAGCAGGGTGTTCCATGATTTCTACGGCGGGATCGACCAGATGAGCAGATACCGGATCGCGTCCGCCTTCATCACGGGGCTCGTCGCCTGGTCGATAATGATATACCAGTATCAGATCATGGCGCTGGCCCTCGGCTTGGAACTCCCTTACCTTTTCCTCTTTGCCATAGTCCCGATAACCGCCCTGCTTGATGCCATCCCCATAACGTTCTCGGGCATAGGGACGAGGGACGCCGCGCTCATATTCTTCCTCTCGATGCTGTCCGTGAATGCCGAGGCCGCCATCTCGTACTCCTTGCTCATACTTTTCGTGAACTACATAATCGTTGGGTTCGCCGGCCTCCTTCTTTGGATACGAGACCCCATTAAGATGAGACGGTACCTGGACCAGAATAAAAATGGCCATGGCTGACGTCAGAACAAGGACGCCCTGAGTATCGCCCAGAGGAACCTTATCCCGTCCCTTACAGGAGAGAGCTTCGCCTGCCCGACGCGCTCTTTGTATTCTATCGGGATCTCGACCAGCCTGTATCCCTTCTTGATCACCCTGGTGGTCATCTCCACCTCCCAGTCCAGCCCCTTCGACTTGATCTCGATTGAATCCCAGACGTCCTTTCTTAGGGCCCGAAGGCCCGATGAGGCGTCGGTGACCTTCTTGCCCGTAAGGAGCGATATCAGCCTCGAGAAGAACACGTTGCCGAAATAGTTGAGCCTTCTCATCCCGGTCTCCCTGCCCATGAACCGTGACCCTATCACGACGTCAGCCTTTCCGTCTGCTATAAGCCTTGCCATGCGCGGTATCTCACCGGCGGGATACGTGCAGTCAGCATCGATTGTCGCCAGGACCTCCCCGGACGAGTTTTCAAAGCCCGTCTCGAGGGCGCCTGCCTTGCCCTCGTTCTTTGCATGCCTTATCAGCTTGATGCCCTTGATCATGCCCGCTATCCTGAACGTGTCGTCGCAAGAGCCGTCATCGACCACCACTATCTCCTTGTCCTTGAGCCTGATGGCCTTCACCTCGTTCACCACTTCCTCGATGGACTCTTCCTCGTTGTAGGCGGGGACTATTATGGATGTCTTCATCTGCATCCCTCCCTTATTCCGTACACGACGACCCGCCTGTCATCCCCGAAGACCTTCTCGGGGAAGAAGCACGGGCCGTTCTCTATATACTCTATGAAATCTGTCCTTGATGCGAGCTTATCGCGCAGAGGGTATCTGAGCAGAAGATGATAGTATGTCGGGTTCTCGATGCCCAGGGACTCATGCCTCGATGACGCGTGGGTGCTGTTTAGAAGCAGCCCGAGCGCTTCCAACGTCCGGCCTTCCCCCACCCTCACGCTCAGGTCCCTGTCGTTCTTCAGGAAGTAGAATATCTGCGAATAGTCGGTGTAGATGACCCCTCCTTCCCTTGGAGTATTGCCGAGGACCCACACGGCCGCTTCCTCGATGGGATACCTGATTTCGGACCCGGCCACATGGATGGCCGCAAGAGAGAGCGATGCTATCATGAAGGCAGCAACGATCACAGTGCCATATTTCTTCAGCTTAGGATGCCCGACCAGCTTTAGCAGGTATTTGGCATCAAGTATCGCGAATGCGGGCAGCGCCGGCATCACGAACCTGTTGAAGTTGCCCGCGGACGATGACGGGTCCACGAAGAACAGGAAGAAGACATAGAAGAAGAGCGCCCACGAGAGAAGCAGGTAATCGTCCCTGTCCCTCCTGCAGGCCGCGAATATGACGGTCGCCGCCGACAGGATCCCCATCGCGAAGGAGAACTGCTCGATGAAGAAGCCCGGCAGCTGCGCCAACGCCGAGAGCGAGAAGACGATGTAATTGGTGTAGTGGCCCGAGAGGCTGTAAGGAATGCCGACCATCCCCGGGACCACGGCCGCGAAAGCGTACCAGGGGCCCGCGATTGCGGCGGCGATTATCAGCGCCATGTACATGCGCTTGTCCTTGAACAGATTGAATTTCCTTGATGCCAGCGCGTAGATGACAAGCGGCGGGATGATAACGACGCCATAGTTCTTGGTGAGCAAGCACAGCCCGAGCGAGATCCCGAAGAGGAACGCGTCCCGCCCCTTCTCCTCCAGCACGTACTTGTAGAAGAAATATGTGACCATGGCGCACATCGCAAGAAGCGGTATCTCCAGCATGACGAGCCTGCTGTATTCGAAGTAGACCGGGATCAGGGCCAGCAGCATCGCCGCGACCAGCGAGGTCTTCTTGCTGCCGGTGACCAGCTCCGCCAGCAGATAGGTGAATATCAGCCCCAGCGCCCCGAAGAACACGGAAACGATCCTGGCCGAGAACTCGTTCAGGCCGAGGGCGAAGAAGTTCAGTATGATCGGCAGCCTGATCAGGGGCGGGTGGTGGATGATGCTGGTGAAGACGTGGTAGTGTGAATGGTACGCCAGGCCGTAGCTCTTGATGCCATCGATCCCGATGCCCGGGTTATCGGAGTAGTAGCCAAGGAAATCGTACATGAACACGGGAAGCGCGGAGTGCTGCATCTCATCGGCAAGGTAAGACCTGTGCCCCAGCCCCCATGACCCGAGGACGATGAAGACCAGCAGCATGACCACAAGGGATTTCTCGTGAAAGCCGAATCCCGGCTTGGCGCCTTTCTTCAGAACCATCGTACACATCCGGTCGTTTGACATCCTGATCGCACACTCAGTCGCTTGCCTCCATGTCGAAAAGCATGGCGAAGAAGAGCGATTGGAAACCAGTGATTATGAGCAGCGCGACCAGCACTGCGTTGGTACCGGTGAATACCCCGAAGACGTTCTTGTACCAGAGGAGCCACAGCCCGTACAGCACGCCGAGCGGCAGGGTTATGAGCCCCAGTGTGTAGAAGAAGACGAGCGGATGGAAGTCCCTGATGATGTACTTCTCCTTCAGCCTCCAGAAGAATCCCCTCGTTATCATGGGCAGGACCTTGAAGATGTAGCGGCCGATCCCGATCTGCGACTGCCTCTCGCCCTCCAGGTATATCGGCCTCCTCGGGACGTCCTTCACCCGGAAGCCGTAGGCGTTCATCCGGATCAGCCAGTCGGATACGTACCCGTAGCCCTTCCACACCTTGTCCCAGTCCACCGTGTCTATGACGCGCTTACTCACGGCAGTGTACCCGTCCTGGGTGTCGAATATCTTCCAGTATCCCGATGCGATCTTGGTCAGGAACGACAGCGTCGAGTTGCCAAGGAGCCTGTGCTTTGGCATGGTGTCGAGCGACCTCCACATCCAGCGGTTGCCCTTGACGTAGTCCGCCTCGTCCTTGACGAAAGGCTCAAGGAAATTGCTTATGTCCGCGAGGTCCATCTGGTTGTCCCCGCCGACGACGACGGCGATCTCATACCCGTCCTTCGATGACTGCTTGTATCCGGTGATTATCGCCTGCCCGACGCCCATGTTCTTCTTCTGCCTGATGAGCCTGACCCTCTTGTCCTTCCTGGCGTATCCCTCGACAAGCTTGGGCGTCTTGTCCTTGGAACAGTCGTCTATGACATAGACCCTGTCCACGCACTTGGGCACGCCCTCCAGCGTTGGGATTATCAGCTTCTGCTCGTTGTAAGCCGGTATCACTAGCGAGACCTTAATCTTCTTGTACATAAGACCATCTAGACTCTATTATGCCGCCCTCTTTTTTATTGCTTTTGCAGGGATTCCCCCGACAACGGTGTTACACGGGACATCCTTGGTCACCACGGCGCCCGCCGCGATTACTGCGCCCCTGCCGATCCTTACCCCGGGAAGTATTATCGCCCCGGCCCCGATGAACACGTCGTCCTCGACCTTTATTGGCTTTATTTCAAGGCCCTGGTGCTTGATGAGCTTGCCCGGGACGTCGAACCTATGCGATGACGTTATGAACATCGTCCTGGGGCCGGTCCTGACCCACGACCCTATGCTTATGCCG
>CAYRIP010000053.1:0-6750 GCA_964424395.1 uncultured archaeon
CGTCGTAGCTCCCGCTGTTTATATAGTCGCCAGACCGAAGGCCGATGTCTCTCATCGGGTCGTCATCGAGCATTATCCCGGCGAACAGTATCGGCCACTTGTTTCCGGTGGCATGGCCGCCATTGTTGCTCCAAAAGCCCCCGCTCTCCACAACGCCGAAGTGGTCGATGCCAAGCTGCACGTAGTATATCAGAAGCTGCGTCTTGTCGCCGACCTGGCTCTCGTCAAGCATCAGCATCAGGGCGCCTATGGTGATCTGCTGGGCGATATCCCTGCCGTAGGCTCGCATATGGTTGAGCGGGTGTATATGCTGGCCGAACCATTCACGTGTATGGTCAGGCCATGGCCTTTGGAACATCCTCTCGACGGAGTCCGCCTGCGCGTCGGTCGGGAGCATTGTGAGTCTCGGCGTCGATGGGACCGGATCAAGCGATGGAAGGAGGTATTCCCTTAAGTCTGCTACATTGTGAAGCGGCTTGTTGGTACCGCAGAACGGCGGCCGGAAGCTTCCAGCAGGCGGCGGGCTTGCCATGGCCGTGAGCACTGCGGCGTCGGAGATCTTACCCCTTTCCCCGACCGGTGGGATATCCTCCGGCCGGCTAACGGCTGATATGATCGATTCGCCTGGCTGTAGAGTATATGGGAACGAGACTGCCTTGCTCTCGTCGAATACCGCTCCGCGGCCGTCATATGCCTGCGTATTATCGATTCCCAATGGATTGACCATGGATCCGTGCCGATATCCCGTGCCGGTCCCGTTCGGAGCAGGCGATTTCGCGATTATGTTGACAGGCCCAACGACCCAATAATCCCCGTTCGCGAACTGGCCGTAATGCGTGGGGCTGTCGAACGTCCATGTTATGTTGTATTGAGAAATATTATCCGTCATTGAGATATTCGGTGCATCGATTTCCGCATGTTGATAAGCCCCGATGTCAGGGGCGCTCCCGTACCAGGTAACACAGTCACCCGTTTCTCCGGATGCTGGGCAGTGATATCCAGGTATGATAGTTCCGTTGTCAATCGCAGGGCTTCCAAATTGCAGACAGAATTTCTCCCTAACCTGGTTCCTGATATAACCAAGTTTCTCATCAATGCTCCAATCGGGATCAAAGTTGGTGTCAACCACCAAACCCGAATTATTGAACATCGGATCGCCGGACAGGGAATTCTGATCCATCCCGGAAACAAAATCGCCATCGCCCCAAAGATTGTAATCGGAATCTTGAACAGCCAGTTCGTTGGACCTATGCAAATCCCTGGCCGCATTGTTTGCCGCGATATTGTTATATATCACGGCATCTTCATCCTGGGGCAATGAATACGCGTCCATGACGAATCCTGAATGCATGTTCGATCCGGCATCTATCCCATTGCCATAAGCGATGTTGTTGTAGAATAGATTATTTGGATGACCCAAAGCCTTGTCCTGGTCGAAACCCGCTCGTCGGTTGCCAAAGACTATGTTGTTAGCTACCAGATGACCCCCGCCGCAGTTCGTGGAAACCTTTATCCCGTTCCCATCCCCGGCGGCGCCATAACCGCTGTTGAAGGCTATGTTGTTCGTGATGGTGGCGTAGAGATTGCAGCTGATTCCGGAAGCTCCCTGCCTCGTGCTGGCGTCTATGCCGTCGTCCGCATTGTTGTATACGACATTGCCGGCAACCGTGTTGTTGCGGGATCCGGTGGATATGCTTATCCCATCAGTATTCTCAGGGTCAAGTATGTTATCATGGATGAGATTATTGGTGATCTTGTTGTGTGTCGCGAGGGCGAGAGCGCTATCATCATAACTGGTAAGAATCCCGCCGCTGACATTGCTTATCTCGTTCCTGTCGACAAAGCAGTGAGAAGCCCCGAACAGATTGATCCCCCTGCCCTGATGCTCATGTATATATGAATTCGTGATATTCGTGTGGTTTGAAATCCGAACCAATATGCCATTCTTCCCTGCCTCTATCGAAGTGTTCCTTATGGTGACATAATCGATGATTGTATGATGGGAATTCGATAAGCCTATGCCTCCCCTTCCCCCATTTTCAATCAGGACGTTTCTTATTTCCCCGAAATCAGAGTCTGCATATCTTATGACCGACTCATGATAAAAACGGAATTTCAACCCATCCAACACGACATAACTGGAATTCTCGATGTTGATTCCATATCTCCAATCAGTGGCGCCTGACCCCGACCCATCAATGACAACATCTTCTAGATTGAAATTGGTGAATATTATACCTGAAGATTCGCCGGTACCGGCTTTGTTTGAAATATAGACCCTCTCATTCAAGAAATGAGTCCCTTCCCGGATGAATACAGTATCGCCTGCAGCAGATATGCCTGCAGCATCCACAATACTGTCATAGGCATAGCCATCGATGCCTGAGCAGTTTCTGTCCGCGATAGAGTAAGTTCCTGGGCAATCCGTCGTCAGGAAATTATCGACATAGATCGCATTTCCGGTAATCGCTAAACAGCTCCCGCTCTGGCATACATAGCCTGAACCGCATCCGCAATCCGGCTCGCAGCTCGAGCAGTTCTCTCCGGCTCCGGCATCGCATATGTGGTCGCTGCAGAATGGGATGCCGTAAAAGGCCTGGATGGACTGGAAGACGTCAGGGATGCAGGATGAGCACTGGTACCAAGCGCGTATGTAACCCATGAGCTCGGTGATGTTGACAGCCATGTCGCAATCAACATCGGCACCAGTCATGCACCCCTGAGCTGCCGCATCATTAGATATGCATGTGAACGTAAGCAGAACGATGGTCAGTAACAATCCAATTCTCATGATAATATTTCTGCACGCCAACAATATATATCGGATGACAGGCGGGCCCGGCGGGATTGTATTAAATATAACGCCAGCCCGGGAAATAACTTATTAGATTCGGATAAATAATATCATAGGAGCATGGATATGCTTAAGGGATTTCTTCACATCAGCGAGATCATCATCATGATAATGCTAATCTTCGTGATGCTCTACCAGTTCTCCACGATCCCCCGGATGAGGATGGAATGGGAGCGGCCAAAGCTCACCCTCATGTCCCAGGACTTCCTACATGTCATGGACAAGAGCGGCGTGGACTGGCTTGATGCCGATGACGTCGAGACGAGGTTTT
Source organism: uncultured archaeon (assembly GCA_964424395.1). Lineage (GTDB taxonomy): Archaea > Aenigmatarchaeota > Aenigmatarchaeia > QMZP01 > JAFGSV01 > JAFGSV01. Next base: position 3,126 of record CAYRIP010000053.1, read on the forward strand.
CGGCCGCCCTGCCCTCGACGATGGGCTACAGCCTGACGACCAGGCAGGACGTGAGGCCCGTGATCAGGGTCGGGTGCGTATGCAACAACACGGAGTTCAGCGTCATGGAGCAGGAGATACTGACCGATTTCGACCTTAACGGCCTCCGGAGGAGGTTCGTCCTGCAACGAATAGACCCATCGAACCTCAAGTTCTCGGCAGAGACCGACGTCATCTTGTTCTGGAAATCCCCAAACATCGCGGACCTCAGCCCGGACGACACCAGTATGAGGAGGTACCTGTCAATGGGCAACGGCATAGTGGAGTTCTCCGATCTCGATGCGGCGACAGCCGGCCAGCAATGGCACAAGGACGTCTTCAACCTGCTATGGGTGAACCCGGCCGAATCGTCATACGTGCCGACGGCGAACGCAAGGTTTCCCATAATAACGGCCCCGAAGATGGGCTACAATGTGCAAAAGCTCTTCTACCACATCCCGATGGAGCTCGTCCCCGACCCCGACATGGTTGGGTTCTACAGGTTCAACCTGGGGAGGGGCACCACCGCCTGGGACACCTCGACGCATTCGAACCACGGGACCCTCCTGGACTTTGACGGGACGAACTACGACGGGGACAACGCGTCGCGATGGGTTGGGGGCAGGTACGGAAAGGCGCTGGAGTTCGACGGGGTGGACGATTACGTGAGCATACCGTTCAATCCGAGCCAGGCCTTCAACAACGGGATGACCGTCGAGCTCTGGGCCAAGAGCAACGAGGACATGGGCGCCACGGAGAGGATGGATTGGGTGGACAGGTTCAGCTTCTTCGCCATCAGGAACGACGAGCGGGTGAAGCCCTCGATCGGCGCCCCGGGACCCATATTCCATGCGAATTTCAGCGACGGGAACATGTACGGGGTGGGATACCTCGGGAACCCGCCCCCGGCTACAGGCGAATGGCATCATTATGCCGGGGTCTTCGATTCGGCCTCAAGGGGCCTTGAGCTCTGGGTCGACGGCGTGCTGAACGACACCAACAACAGCGTCGTGGGATTGACGCTGTCAGACACCAACAACGCCATAACCATCGGCGGCGATGTGACCGGCATGAACTTCTTCAACGGCACGATCGACGAGGTGATCCTCTACGACAGGGCGCTGACACCCGGGGAGATACAGCTGCATTACAACAGGAGCATGAACAGGCCAAAGACATTCGCCAACTTCGTCAGCGAGAGCGTATACCCGATGGACAACTCCAGCGACAAGGTGATAGTCGAGCAGATGAGCAGGTACCAGGGAGGCGCGTGGGGAGGCAGGAGCGTACCCCTTTCGACGATAACCTGGGATGTCGAGGGGAACGGGCGCACCGCGTGGATGTCGGAAGGCGCCCTGACGGAGGCCAGGAAGCAGCTGATCAGGTCCCTCGTCATATGGGCCGCGAACGAGAAGGACTATGAGATTGCGACCGAGGGCGACTTGAAGGGGAGCGTGAAGGCGAGCCTGATCAAGGTGATGAACTCCGACATGCCTGAGATAATCATGATAGACCTCACGCTGGGATTCTTCTTCTGATGCCGTGGCCTTCTCCGATGGCCGGCGCATTTCTTTGAATTCCCGCCAAGCGTCCCGTTTCCCTAAACTTAAAAATCAACCACTCGCATATATGGTAATGGAAGAGGAAATCATCAGGGTGAGGACCCCGAGGGGAAAGGAGATGATCGGGACGGTCATCGAGATGCTCGGAGGGAGCAGGTTCCGGGTGGACTGCAGCGACGGCAAGGAGAGGATATGCAGGGTCCCGGGCAAGTACAAGAGGCGTGTCTGGGTGAAGATGGGAAACATAGTACTCTTCAAGCCCTGGGACATCCAGCCGGACGAGAGGGGAGACATCATATGGAGATACACGCCCTCGCAGGCCAACTGGCTCGTAAGAAGAGGGCTCCTCAAGCAGTCTTAACTCAGGTTAAATTCTCATGATAGAGATCGTAAGGATACCCGAAGAGAGGAAATCCGTTCTCATAGGCAAGGACGGGCGTGTCAGGCAGTGGATAGAGAATGGCACGGGCACAGCCATGAAGGTCTCCGATGCAGTCGAGATAACCGGGGAGGATCCGCTGGGCGTCATGAAGGCCAAGGACATAGTCACTGCCATCGGGAGGGGATTTTCTCCCAAAGCGGCAAGGCGGCTTCTGGTGGAAGGCTGCGGGATCCATGTCATATCGCTCGAGGGCGAGACCCTTAAGAAAAGAAAGCGGCTCTTCGGCAGGGTGATAGGCCGGGCCGGGATGAGCAGGGAGAAGATAGAAACGGAAACGGGAGCCTCCATAAGCGTGTTCGGAAAGACGCTCTCCATCATCGGCCTGCCTGATGAGATCGGGCCCGCGGAAAGGGCGGTGGAGGAGCTGCTCGCCGGCAAGAATCATCCTTGGGCCTACCGGAAGATGCAGATGAAGAAGCCCCGCGAGCACGACAGGGCCAGCGTGAAATGAGCACTGGATTATATCCATCGCTGTCCATCAAATAATTAAATACCGGGACAGCGATACTATATATCTGATGACCAGCCGGTTATCCCTAGGATGTGTTATTGATCATGGCGACAGCAGAGGAGATGGCGAGCCAGCAGAGGGCGATATCGGTATCCGAGTTCTTCGAGAAGAACAGGCACCTGCTGGGCTACGACAACAAGGCCAAGGCGATGCTGATGATAGTGAAGGAGGGTGTCGACAACAGCCTCGACGCCTGCGAGGAGGCAAGGATACTCCCTTCGATATACGTCGGCATCGATGAGCAGGGGCCTGACAAGTACGAGATCATCATAAGGGACAACGGCCCCGGCATCGTCAAGGAGCAGATACCCAAGATCTTCGGAAGGCTCCTTTACGGCAGCAAGTTCCACAGGTTGAAGCAGTCGCGTGGGCAGCAGGGCCTTGGGGTAAGCTGCGCAGTCCTTTATTCCCAGCTGACGACCGGGACCCCGGCGACCATCATATCGAGCACCGGCGACGGCAAGACACACAGGTACCAGCTCAAGATCGACGTCGCGAAGAACCGGCCGACCATACTCGAGACGGTGGTCGAGGAGGGCGAGCAGTGGCACGGCGTCGAGCAGAGGTTCGTGGCCGAGAGCACATACAGGGAGAACAAGCAGTCGGTCCTAGAGTACATCAGGCAGACGGCGATATCCAATCCCTACTGCAACATAGTCTTCGATTCACCGAACGGGCACAAGGAGTTCAAGCGCGGGGTGGATCTCCTGCCTGATGAGCCAAAGGAGATAATGCCGCATCTCTACGGCGTGGAGCTGGGAGTGCTCTGCAGGATGCTTGCAAACACCAAGGCAAGGACCGTGCTTTCGTTTCTCATGACCGAGTTCAGCAGGCTCGGCAAGACGAGCGCGACCGAGATACTCCTGAAGGCTCACATCACGAAGAACAGCAACACGCTAAAGCCCATACCGGACACGAAGCTTCGTCCGAGCAGGGTGACAGACGACCAGGCACGCGCCATCATCGAGGCCGTCAAGCAGGTGAAGCTCGTCAGGCCTCCCCTGGACTGCCTTTCGCCCCTTGGGAATGACCTGATCAAGTCTGGTCTGGTCAAGGAGCTGAACCCGGAGTTCGTAACGGCGGTAACGAGGC